>CAZRGY010000503.1:0-1310 GCA_964599715.1 uncultured Verrucomicrobiota bacterium
TGCACATCGCCATTGGCGAAGGGCGGTCCATCATGCAGCACGAATTTCGGCGCACCCGCGCGACGGGCCTGAATCTGGCCATACAGCCCGGCTTGCTGCCAGGCTTTCAGGCGTTCCGGTTCGCGCGTCACCAGATCGGCCTTCATGGAGAAGTCCGTCTGCGGCAAGTTCAACGTATTCTTGTAGTCCATCGCAACCCTATCAAAAGGAACGGGGACGCTAGCAACTTAGCAGGGCGGGGGCCAGTATGCCGTGCAAGCGGGAGATGACTGTCCAAAAGGGGGAGAAACGCTTGGGGACCTGCCAACTTACTTGACCAGAACCAACCCCAGCAACTCGCGGATGGGCTGGAGCAAGTCAGACGGGGCGAAGGGCTTACGGACGAAGCGATCGGGAGCAATACCAGCCGCATCCATGTCCGAATCCGTCATGGTGCCGCTGATGGAGATGGTTTTCAGGTCGGGATACAGAGCGCGGCAGGCTTGGATCAGCTCCAAGCCGCTCATATCCGGCATCTGATAATCCGTCAGGAGAACAGCAGGCTTGGGATCGGCTTGCTCAAAAGCGGCCAAGGCCACCAATGGCTGGTCGAAGACCTCCACTTGCATGCCCTCCACCCGCAGATACGAGCCGATAAGCTCACCAATCATCGGTTCATCATCCACGATGAAGACCAACGGCCGGTCGGAACTGTTTGACTGCGTCTGCATGGACCTAATTTAGGTTCTGTCGGAAAAACTGGGTACGCCTTTGGGTCAGGAGGAAATCAGGGCGGTCCAATTGCGTCAATAGGTTTCACTAACTTTATCGAAAAATCCGCTTTTTGAGGGGAGATTTGACAAGAAATGGCTGATTTCTGACCAGAAAAAGCCGTTTTCGCTCAAGACTTCATCGTGGAATGGACTGATCTAAGAGCGACAATCAGGGCTTTCCAAGCTTCTGGAGAAGTTTCCCAGCCAGCACTAAAACGCAAAACACGGCTAGAGGCGGACGGCCCGTAGCCCTGTGCTTGCAAAACGTGAGACCCTACCTCCTTTCCGCTCGAACACGCCGAACCCGTGGATACCGCAAAGCCTGCTTTATCCAATTTCACCACCCACCGTTGTTGGCAATCCGCCTCTGGCATCAGTGCAGAGACCGTATTCCACAACCTTTCCTGCCCAGTGCCAACGATTTCACTTCCCGGCAACGCTTTCAGCAGCTCTTCCTCAAACGCCAATTTCGCATTTTGCAATGCGATATGCTCTCCGCGCGTTAAGGCTGCCTCTCGTTCGCGCAGTGCGGCCATCATGGCGATCACGCCTGCTACA
>CAZRGY010000503.1:1320-3314 GCA_964599715.1 uncultured Verrucomicrobiota bacterium
GGGCCGCCGACGATCAAGGGGTGAACCTTCCCTTTGCCCGGGCATTTCAAGAACCCGACGCCCTTCGGTCCGCCAAACTTATGTGCGCAGCCACTGATAAAATCGCCTTCACCGAGACCCTTGCCCGGTAATTTCCCCAACCACTGCGCGGCATCGCAAAAGAACGGTACGCCCGCATCGCGACATAGGTTCAAGATGTCGCGCCATGGTTGCAGAATGCCGGTCTCGTTATTCGCCGCCATCACTGCGATGAGTGCCGGACGTGTTTTGGTCAGCTCGCTTTGTATCCATCCGCTATCTACCACGCCTGCGTGCGTCACCGGAATGAGGCGATGTCTGCCCGGCAGCCATTTCTGCGCCGCGGCCAGCACACACGGATGCTCGATGGCAGATACCCACACTTCCGCACCCTCCGGCAGAGTCTGGGCGATGTGGTGCAGCACCAGGTTGTTTGACTCCGTTGCGCCCGAGGTCCACACGATATCCAGCGCATCGCAGCCCAAGATGGCCGCCAGTTCCTCTCGCGCTTCCGTCAAGGCCCGGTCCGCGCGGCTGCCGAGGCGATGCGGGCTCGAGGGATTGCCGATGAACTCCTCGCTCGCGCGCAGCCAGGCTTCCCGGGCCGTCGCGCTCAGAGGCGTCGTCGCGTTATGGTCGAAGTAGATCACGGTAGTTTGCGCAGCCGTCTTATGCCCGCTTGCGATTCATTTCACCATCGCCATCAACTCGGTGAACGTTGCGGCCATGAGGTAGATGTTCTGCTCCGGGGTGGATTTTTCAAACCACTGGCTGTGATCCCAATAATACAGCCCGGACCAGCCGGGGTCCAGACCGAGCAAGACCATGCCGCCGCCGGGATCGGCCCCGATCACCAGGCTGCCCGCCGGTTTTTTATAGTAGTACTCATGGTTCCAGGTTTCCAAGTTCAGCCGCTCATCCAGGTCCAGCCCAAAAAACTCATCCAAGGCCACATTCGCTTCCAGCGCGGCTATCCGGACCACGGCACCTTGAAATTTGCCGCCGTTCTTCAGGCGCAGGAAGTCCCGGTAGTCGGCGGGCAGGGAAAATCCAAGGGTTTCCTCAAACTGCTTCAATCGTGCGGGCGGCAGATTCCCAAATGGATTTATGCTCATGCGGTTTAGTGCCGGAGGAATTACCATTGAGGGGCTTTCAGGTCGAAGCAAATCCTGCCGCTTGGTCCTGGCGGCTATTGCCATCAGTACTTCTGGTGCCGGTATGATCCCGGGAAAATGTCGCGTAACAAGCTTGCCAAACGCCCCATCGTTCCCATCCTTTGCGCGACACGACACATGAATACGGGCACCGACAAACTCTACTACAAACGGTCACACTTCGTGACCCACATGCCGGTGGAGTATCTCTATAGCCCGTCCCATTGCTGGATCGCTAAGACCGACCGCGAAGGCGTCTGGCGCATCGGCCTCACGAAGTTCGCCACGCGTATGCTCGGCGAGATGGTAGATCACGGCTGGGAAGTGCAGCCCGGTGCCGCCGTGAAGCCCGGCCAGATCGTCGGTGGGGTGGAGGGCTTCAAGGCCATCTCCGACATCTACTGCATCGCGGAAGGAGAGTTCCTCGGTGTGAATCCCGTGCTCAAGGAAAAGATCAATCTCATCCACAAAGACTCTTTCGGCACCGGCTGGCTCTACGAAGTGAAAGGCACGCCCGACGCCCGCTGCCTCGACGTGAAGACCTACCGCGACCTGCTGGACAAGACCATCGACAAGATCCTGGAAAAGCAGAAAGACTCGGAGATCAAGTAGTTGGTCGGCGGAGCGCCAAGCTCCAGCTTGGCGAGCATGGAACGTCGGTCTTGTCAGGCGAGAGAATCATTCCTCTTGGAGCTCGGCTGTCATGTTGTAATTGCGTATCGCTTTTTCAGCTGTAGCGAAATCCATGACGTAGTCCACGTTCGTAAAGATGCCCAGTTCCATCAGCCGGGCTATGATTTGAAATCTTTTGAGTCCGGAGAT
>CAZRGY010000504.1:0-3297 GCA_964599715.1 uncultured Verrucomicrobiota bacterium
CTCGATCCCCTTGTTCTCCGTCTGGAACTTGGCGATCTCCTGCACCGCCACCTGTGTGGCCAGATCCAGCGGATAGCCGAAATTACCCGTGCTGATGGCCGGGAAAGCCACGGTCTTGAGCCCATACCCCTTGGCCAGCCGCAAACTGTTCTGGTAGCAGGAAGCAAGCATCTGCGGTTCACCCGCATCGCCACCCTTCCAGACCGGACCGGCCGTGTGCACCACAAACCGGCAGAGCAACTTGTATCCGGGCGTGATCTTGGCCTCACCGCGCTCCAACCCGCCCAAACCGTGACACTCCTCGATCAGTTCCTTGCCACCCGCAGAAAGGATGCGCCCTTCCAAACCGCCACCGCCCTCGAGCGTGCGGCTGGCCGGATTCACGATGGCATCCACCGCGAGGCGCGTGATGTCTGCTTTGATCAGCGCGATGGTGGAGCCGCCCGCCGTCTCCAACTGCGTCAATGGCTTGATATCTTCCGGTTTGATGGCTGCCGGTGCGGCGCTGGCCGGGGGTTGGCCGAAAGGCAATTTGCGCTCCGCTCCACCGGTTCCCGCCATGCGGCGTTCCATTTCGGCCATCACTTCGACCACAGCGGCAGACGTCTCCCGTTCCGCACGGTCAATCTTCTGGCGATGCGCCTCGTAAATCTTGGCCAAACGATCAGCTAGGTCACCCATAAGTCAGAGATGTTATTGCAGCCTTTTTACCAGTGCCTGTCAGTTGGAGTGACAGGCGTGACGCCCGACAAACTAACGCAATCCCCACCGCCAAGGCCAGCCCTTTTCCCGCCTCCCAAATGGGAACTTTCCTCAGCACTTTCGTGTCCATAAATCAGCTTCTTTCCAATCCGCTCAACGTGCTGTTCCCACTGGCGAACGATCCCGCCTCCAGCCCCAGATGTTGCAGATACGAGACGAACAGATTGCACAACGGCGGCGGATTGTCCGCATTGAACGCCAGATGTTGCCCGTGCTGGAACCGCCCGCCCGCTGCGAGTATCGGCAGGTTCGTGTTGTTGTGGCTGGAGGCATTGCCGAGGTTCGACCCCAGCATGATCGCCGTCTGGTCCAGCAACGTGTGTTCGCCTTCCCGGACGCTCTCCAGCTTCTGCATGAACTCCGCCAGCAACCGCATCTCTTCCTTCTCGATGATCGCCAGTTTCTTGATCTTCTCCGGGTCCTTGCCGTGATGGCTGAGATTGTGCCACCCGTCATCCACGCCTTGCAGGGACACGACCTCATTCCCGCCTGCCCCGCAGAAGGTGATGAGCCGTGTCGAATCCGTCTGGATCGCGAGGAACATCATGTCATACATCAACCGCATGCGCCCCGCGAAATCCGCACGATCCTCGATGTCCGTCGGCGGTTTTTGTTCCACCTTCGGTTTTGGCAGCTTCGCCCATTCCTCGGCCTTCACTAATCGCTGCTCCAGTTCGCGCACGCTGGTGAAGTATTGATCCAGCGTCTGCACATCCTCGCGCCCGACGGTCTTCGTGATCTGGCTCGTCTGGTCGCGCACCAGGTCCATGATGCTCTGCCCATCCTTGATGCGCCGCATCTGTGAGGCTTTCTCTTCCTTGCTGCCTTCGAGGAACAGTCGCGCAAAAAGCTTCGACACCCGCGTCTCCGGCGGGATGCGCACACCCGAACGCGTATAGGACAACCCCGCGCCGTTCGCGGACAACGCCAGCGAACTCACCCGCGTCAGGTGCCCGATGCGCTCCGCCGCGTATTGATCCACCGAGATGGTGTTGCGAAAGCTCGGCTGACCCGGATGCGGTGCGCCCGTGAGATAACTCATCTCCGCCGAATGCCCACCATCCACATCTGGATGCATCAGACCGGACATCACCGTGAACTTGTTCCGCAACGGCTGCAATGGCTCCAGATACGGCGTCGCCACGTAATCCTTCCCGGTCTTCTCCGGAATGAGGAATGGCGTGTGGATGCCCAGCGGCGCGCAGATCGCCACCATGCGCCGGATGTCCGGTGCGGCGGCCGCGCGTGCCTTGACCGGTAACATGCTCTCCAGCAACGGCAACCCGAGGGCGACACCCGTGGCACGCAGAAACGTGCGGCGGTTCAATCCATTGGTCTTCATAGTGTTCACTTAAGGTTGTTGAAATTCTTCACTGTCCACCACGGCATGGATCATCGTGCGGAAGCCGAGATCCTTTTTCTTCGCCGTCTCTACGATCGTATCTACGGCCGTACGATTCACCACGGTGACTGGCCGCCCGGTCGCATAGACCAGCAGCTTTTGCGCAATGGCCCGCGCAACGCGTTCCTGTTGGGCCAGAAGGAGTTTGCGGAACTCGATGAAGTCCGCGAAGGATTGCCCTTCCGGCGTTACCCCGTCCGTCTCCACTTTCAAGCCCAGACGATACCGCTTGTCCTTCACCTTCTCACCCTCGCCCAAGGAGCGATAGCGGTCGCGTTGCCCGCCGATGGGATCAAACACCTCCATCGCAAAACCCGGTGGATCGATCCGCACATGACAGCGCGCGCAGGATTCATCCGCGCGATGCTTGTCCAGTTGCGCCCGGATGGTCGTTGCCCCCCGGATATCTGGCTCCACCGCTGGTACACCCGGAGGCGGTGGCGGTGAGGGTTGCCCCATGATTTTGTTCAAGACCCACACACCTCGCAAAATGGGCGAGGTCGTCGTGCCATTCGCAGTGACTTTCAGTACCGCCGCTTGGGCCAAAACCCCGCCGCGGATGCTGTCCTTAGGCAACGGTACCACACGGAATTCCTCATGGCCCTTCACTCCTGCGATGCCGTAATGATTCGCCAGTCGTTCATTCAAGACCGTGAAATCCGAGTCGATGAAATTCACCACGCTCAAGTCCTTCGTGAGGATGTGCCGGAAGAAACCGCGCGATTCACCCAACATCCCTTCCTGCAACAACTCGTCGAACTCCGGATAGATCTTCTTGTCCGGCGTCGTGAATTCGATATCGCGCAGGTTCAGCCATTGCCCCGTGAAGTTCTCCACGAAACGTTCCCGGCGCGGATCGTTCAGCATGCGCTCCACTTGCGCATAGCGGACCTTTGCATCCTTGAGCTGCCCCTTCGCCGCGAGCTGCATCAATTCCGCATCTGGCAACGTGGACCAAAGGAAGTAGGAAAGCCGCGACGCAATCGTGTAGTCATCCACCACGGGTTCGCGATTCACCAACAGGAAGTACGGCGAGCAAAGTATCGCCGTCACCCCGGCCCGCACGGCCTGCTCGAAAGTGCGTCCTTCGGTCAATTTGTCCTGCGTCAGCTTCACAAAGGAATCCACCACCT
>CAZRGY010000505.1:0-3293 GCA_964599715.1 uncultured Verrucomicrobiota bacterium
TGCCGTGTAACCCGCGCAGCCCGAACCGATGATGACAACATTTTCCATAAAATTTAAGGACGTCAAAGTAGGTGCGCGACGGGCAGTTTGCAAGCGAGCGGAATGGAAATATCCATCTCCATCCGACAAACCTCCCGTTTGCATTTTCTTGGCAACTTGATTATCGTAGCTGCTGATGAAAATCGATGATTCTTCATCTTATGATACTGCCATGGAGCGGGTCCAAAATTTCCGCCGGTTTAGGAATTGGCCGACCAGTTCCCATCCACCAAACAGGTCCAGAGCACATCTTCAGGATCGTATCGCCAGTCGACACTCAGCTCTCCATAAGTTACTCGCCAAATCGATGACCGAACCTTGGCCCAGCATGTGGGATGAGTAGTTTCGCTTGCCATCCCTGCTTTCCACCCCTACTTTTTGCCCGGTTTTATGGATGAACAGTTGCACCAGTATATTCCGGTTTTGATTTTGGGCCTCGTCGCCATCGGTTTTGCCGTGGGCATGTTGGCCACTTCTTATTTCCTCGGCACGCGTGGTAAACGTAACCCCACCAAGGACATCGCCTATGAGTGCGGCATGCTCCCCATCGGTGAAGGCAACAACCGCCTCTCCGTGAAGTTCTACCTCGTGGCGATGCTCTTCATCCTGTTCGATATCGAAGTCGTCTTCCTCTATCCTTGGGCCGTCGTTTACAAGGATATGCTGGCCGGCAATGCGAATGTCATTTTCGGCTCCATGATCTCCTTCTTGGGCATCCTCTTCATCGGCTACATCTACGCCCTGAAGAAAGGCGCCTTCGACTGGAAGCGCTAGGCACCGCTTGGACTTGGGCTTCCCAGCCCGGTGAAAATCTCCAAGTTCCCCTTTACCAATCGGCGGTTGATTCACCGTTTAACGTCTCTCCGTTTGGCTTCCGGGCAAGGAACCGCCTTTTGCTGGCCCACCACCCCAAGGGATGGGCGAACCGTTCTTGGGATTGGTCTTGCACCCGCCTAACACCAATATCGCCAGCAAAGCACCGCAGAGGATTCGCCAACTGACTTTCATAAAGTTTCAAGAGGATTGTTTGCTTGAACAAAAGACAAGGCCGGACTGAAAATCAGCCCGGCCTTATCTGTCAAAAATGTGCTGGTGAAATTAACGCCCTTCGGTCAGGCCGACAGGCAGACCGCCTTCCCATCCCTTAGGGGCATTCCATGGGCGGGCGGAGCGGTTATCCGGCTCCGGCGAGTTGCATCCGGACACCACGGCCAGAACTCCAACCAGAAGCACTCCGGCAACAATCTTGTTAAGCGTCAGTTTTTTCATATCCGTCTCGGGCAATACTATTGCACCAGAACGGTGTCGCCTTCAACTGCATCTTTTTTCTTCCAAGACTGGATGATGTTGGCGACCGAGTAATCGGGCTCCACCGTGGCGATGCGGACCTTGCCTACCATCTCGCCACCACGAGTGATTACCATTTCGCCATCCACCAGTGCACCAGCCTTGCCGCCGACATTCAGGATCACGAACTCATAGCGCGGATCCACGGAAATCACCTTGCCAGAGAGGCCAGCCGGCAGACGGACAGCCGGAGCGATGAGCGAATTGCGGTCCAACTCACGCATCTTGTTCTTCAGGCGGTTCACTTCCACCTGCAGCACCTTGTTCTCAGCCGTGAAGACGTCGCGCTCCTTGGTCACCTTGGGCAAATCATCGCGAAGCTTCTTGATTTGAGCCACCGTCATCTTCAGTTCAAAGAATTCCTTGGACTCACTGACTACACGGGCAGTTTCAGCCTTTGCCTTGGAAACTTCCCCGTTAAGCCTGCCGACTTCCTGCTTGGACTTATCCAAGTCCGAGGTCGTGCTCGCCAAGGTGGTCTTGGTCGTCTCCAGTTCAGACTTGGTGGTGTCCAAAATCTGCTTGGTCTCATTCAGTTCACCCTGTACGCGAGCCTTGGCCGCAGTTTCCGCCTGAAACTTCGCCATGTTTTCTTTTTCAGCCTTCTCCGCCTTTTCGATGCGCGGTTTCACCATGAAATGGCTGACAGCAATGGAACCACCGCCGGTGAGCAGTGCCAAAATTAACAAAATTTTAATGGCCATGTGATTGGTAACGGATTACGAGCACAGAAAGTAATCAGAAGCAAAATGCCGTGTCAACGCCTGCCTCATGAATATTACTCACTTTCGCTCAAGGTGTTACTTGGTTTTATCCGACAATCTGTCCCTTAATATAGCACAACCCACCCGGTTTGGGGACTTGCCCAGGCGGTCGCCAGCCCCCAAACCGGCAATCCTGCCCGCTTTTGGACTGGCCCCGCCGCCTTCCCATCTTTCCCGATAATCTGCCAAGCCACGGCCCCGCCTTTGTTCCAACCGGTGCCCTCAGTCCAGAGCACCAAGGTGCTGCCATCGGGTGCCGGGACCGCCACCGGGTGCTTGCGCTTCACCTCACCCGCTGGCGCGAAGGTCACGCTCCCATCCCGCCGGGTGAACTTGACCTGTCCATTCACCTCCCACGCCGCCCATTCGTCTCGCAACCATGCGCTACTCATCGGGCACTGGCCGATCTTCCATGCATCCCGTTGGACCACAGTAAAGGTCTTCCCTTGGTCGTCAGAGCGCAGCCACAAGATATCCCGGTCCAAAACGGTGAAGGCCGCGCGAAAGACGAGATCCACCGCACCCTGCTCATCAACGGCCAAGCGCAAACCACAACAGGCACAGGCACCACTCTTCGGCGGGCTGACCACACGTTCGGCGGCAAAGGTTTTCCCGCCATCGGATGAAACCGCCAGATAAGCGGCCCGGTCTATCTCCTTGCCCGGCTTGGCTGATGGATTTGCATGCCAGGCCACATAAACCAGCCCTTCCTGTCCAACTGCGAGAGAGGCTCCGCCATCCAGCGCGTACGTCTTGGTCATCAGGTTCCGCTCTGCCTCGAATCCCTTCGCACCGGGCAGTTTTCGTGTGTAAAGCAAAGGCGAACCCTCGCCTTGTTTCGGATTGGCGGTCTGACTGCCGTTCCAAAGCACATGCACTGTTCCTTCCTTGCCTACTGCCAACTGCACCCCGCGTATCGTCCCCGCCGCCACCGCACTGCCGGGCTGATGATTCACTTTCATTACCGGGGCGAACTCCTTGGCACCAGCCTGGCGATAAGTATAAGCCACATCACTCGCCCGCGCATCCCCCGTGAGGTAGACCAGATGAACCGTGCCTGCTGCATCAACCAATGATTGCGGTTGTACCCCGCCAGCAGGCAAGCGCTCGAAACTCACGGATTGCTCCGCTTTTGCTGTCGAG
>CAZRGY010000506.1:0-3287 GCA_964599715.1 uncultured Verrucomicrobiota bacterium
GCATCCCGCACAGCACCATCATGCTGAACTCCATCAACCACCCGGATGCGCGCGGGATGAAGATCTTTGCCGATGCGCTGATGGAGCTGTTCCCGTAAGACCAAGGCATCAATTATCAACTTTTTTGTCTGGTGGTGGAGCTGGGGTGTCAGGTTTTCGAATAGTAAGTTTCACCCCGAAATTGCCCCGCTCACGCCAGCCCCAGTAGGTGGAGAACCTGCCGCGGGTATAAGAGATAAACGGTAGCCGCCAGCAGCGATGGCGGCATGTCGCCAGATTCCAGCCGCCTTCCGGATTGAAAACATCTTTGGGATGCCGCCCTACGCGTTCGAACGGTTTGTCCGCTACCCCGATGACATAGAAGGTGAAGTTGTGCAGCGGATTTCGCATCAGCCATTTACGGCGGCGTGATGGATCATCGGGCTTGTACCATTCCGGTGGTTCGGGGTCATCGGCATTGCCGAACCACCAGACGGGATTCCATTTCTTGATGGTGTGGACGGTGACCTTGGGTTCGTTCTTTATGACTTTAGACGAGTTTTCAACCGTTGCTTCACCCTCACGAGAAATACGCTTTTGACCTGGAGTCGAGCAACCGGAGGACATCAATGCCGTCAGGCCCAACAAACAGAGGATGAACCAGCGGTGAACCACGTCCGGCATCATTTGTCTTTCTTCGCCTTCGGCCCTTTTTGCGCAGCAGGTGATCCGCCTGTGATGGGTACATCATTCTTCTGCGGTTTGCCGGGAGTGCTGCGACCGTCTTTTTTATACTTCTCCAACAGGTCTTTCAGTTCCTTCACCTTGGCGGGCAACTCGGCGTAGTAGTTGTGCCTTTCACTGAGATCTTCGCGTACATTGAAGAGTTCACCCGGTTGCTTGTGAGGTACATAGCCGCGCTCCTTTTTTAACCAGTCCGGTTCGCCCTTGGCACGGTTGTCATCGCCGCTCGGCGCATCAATGAGTACCCAATCACCTTTGCGGATGGCGAACTTGCCGGAGGCGGCGTGATGCACCGTGGCTTCACGGGCTGGCCCAGTGGCTTTCTCTCCGAGTAACGCCGGCAAGACGTTGAAGCTATCCTCGGCGGCGTTGTCCGGCAGTTTTACGCCAACGATCTTTGCGACTGTTGCCATGAAGTCCACGTGACACATGGTCTCGTCACTGACGGTATTCGCCGGAACTTTTCCCGGCCAATGCACGATGAAAGGCACACGATGACCACCTTCCCAGATATCGCGTTTGGCGCCGCGCAGTTCGCCCATGCTGTTATGACCGTATTCCTTCACCCGGTCATACACGCCGGGTTTCACTTCACCGGTGATCTCCGGACCGTTATCACTGGTGAAGATGATCAGAGTGTTCTTGTCCGCACCAGTGCGCTTCAACGCCTCCATCACCTGCCCCACGCACCAGTCCGTCTGGTACACGAAATCACCATAGTCACCCACGGGTGTCTTGCCCTTGAACTCAGCAGCGGGCACCACCGGGTAATGCGGTGAGGTGAGGGTGAAGTAGAGGAAGAACGGTTGCTTCTTCGGGGCGGTCTCATCGATGTAGCGCACGGCGCGTTTCGTCAAGGCAGGCAGGATATCCACCAGCTTCCACCCCGGCACCATGGGGCCCGGACGGTTGAAGCCATCGGCGCGACCGGTGTCCGGCAAAGAAGGATTGCCCACCACACGATCATTTTCGATGAAGCAGTAAGGCGGGTAGTTCGGCACGCCCACGCCGAAATAATAGTCGAACCCGCGGGTGATGGGGCCATCGGCGGCAGGTTTGGTGAAGTCCACATTGCTCAACGAGTTCGTCCATGAGGAAGGCGGTTTACCATCCTTGGTGGGCCAGTTGAACCCGAGATGCCATTTGCCGATGCAGGCGGTGGTGTAGCCTTGTTGCTTGAGCATGCCAGCCACCGTCATCCGGTCCGCAGCGATCAAGGGCTCGCCCCATGGTCCCAATACTCCGCGTTGCAAACGGGTGCGCCAGGAGTAACGCCCGGTGAGGATGGCGTAACGCGTGGGCGTGCAAACGGAAGTGGGCGCATGCGCATCGGTGAAGCGGCGACCTTCCTGGGCGAGCCGGTCCAGCGATGGCGTGGGAATTTTGGACTTGGCGTTGTAACAACCGAGGTCGCCATATCCCAAGTCATCAGCCAGGATGAAAATGATGTTCGGTTTGTCGGCGGCTTGGATTGATGCAGGGGAAAAACCGAAACCCAAAAGGCACAGCGCCAGCAGTAATGCGGGATGGTTCATGGAAAAGCTCTAGCAGAATGCCGCCGGTAAAACAACGGTTATGGCAGTGGCTGCTAATGATTTGAAAAACAAAAAGGGCGCAACCGGAAGGCTGCGCCCTGTGGTGTTAATCTGATATCGATCTAGCTCTCGCCCGGGAGATTGGGCGGACGCGGGGCAGTCCGGGCGACCGGTGATTTGTCACTGCCGGAGGCCAGCAGGCTGGATAGCATCTCGTGATTTTTCGGCATGATGGTGATGCGGGCCTCGCCATCGATGAGTTTCTGCATCTCGAGGATCTCGAACATGGTGGTCGCCACTTCCTTGTCCTGCGAGATCTTGTTGAGCGCGGTGCCGACGATCTGCGGGCGGATGGCTTTCGCTTTGGCGAATTCCACGGCCGCTTTGCGTTCGGCGGTACTGGTGATGATGCTCACCTGGTTGGCGCCATCTTGCTTGATGGCGGAGGTCACCTGGCGCAGGCGGTTTACTACCTTGCTCTCGATCTGGCGGATCATCCCGGCATCGCGGAAGTGCACCTTGCGGATGTACACCGAGCCGAGCTTGTAACCCCACTCGTGAGATTTCACAGAGACTTCTTCGCGCACGGTCTTGCTCATGCCGTGGCGGTCGCACATCAGGACGTCCAGCGGCATGTTGCTCAGGCTGCGGACGGTGGAGTTGCTGACATTCGCGGCCAGTGAGCCACGCGGGTCGGTGTTCTTGAAGAGATACGCGACGGGGTCGCTGATCATCATCTCATACCAGATACCGATACCGATGGGCGCGCCTTCTTCGGAATTCACCGGTTGGCTGCGCAGGTATTCCTGATCGATCCGCATATCCACGACGAGGCAACGTCCCAGCCAGTGGACCAGAAAAGCCCGCCAGCCAATGCGTGGGAACAGGAAATAGAAGCCCGGTTCATCGATAATGCCGATGACCTTGCCGAACAACATGTAAACGTGGCAACGCCGCTCCTCCACGATGGTGTAGGCGATGATCATGCGGATCAGCCCCAACGCGATGGGCACCACGATGAAGCAGGCG
>CAZRGY010000507.1:0-3277 GCA_964599715.1 uncultured Verrucomicrobiota bacterium
GAACCTGAATGCCTTCGTGATGATCGAGGACGAGACCTTGCGCGCCGAATCCTTGTCGCTCATCCAGCAATTGCGCGAAGGCGGTTTCTTCGTGGATTACTCCCTCACCCCGGCCAAGGGAGACAAGCAATTCAAGCGCGCCCAAGAACTCGGCAGCAAATTCACCGTGCGACTGGAGAAGAGTGACACCGGAACCATCGCCGTCGTGAAGAACCTGCAGACGCGTCAGGAAGAACGGGTGAGTCCGACTGAAGTCCCCACCAAACTCAAAAGCTGACCAGAACTATATTGCCCCAGAGGGGCAAATGCTGGTAGCCACGGGTGACCAAAGGGAACCCGTGGATAAGGGATAATAAAAACACCGCCCCGGAGGGGCGGGTGAAAACACTTCAATCGGTAATAATCACGCACTCCTGTCGGAGCGCTATCATTTCGATCCTTATACCACGGGTTCCCTGCAGTCACCCGTGGCTATTCGCATACGCCTCATACGGGGCGCAGAACACTTGGCTGCAAATCTTATTCACCACGCAGCACGAACTGCCGGTGACGCGTAAAGACCCCGCGCAAGCTCTTGGAAAGATCATCCTGCAATGCTTGCACCTCGGCATATGCGGCGACCGCCTTGGCATTCGGTGTCGCGGTCTCACGGGTATTGAGCTTCACAAAATGATCGGTGATCTCGGAGACATCCACCTGCTCACCCACTTCAACTAGCGAGCACCACAGCGCCTGCATGGCTGCCCCATAAGCCGCACCTTCGCTCACCTTGAGCGTGACCACCTCGGCATTGAAGATATCCGCCATGATCTGGCGCCACACCTTGGACTTTGCACCACCACCAGTTGCACGGATCTGCGTCGGCTTCACCCCGAGCTGCGCCAAGCGACGTAATCCATAGTTCATTCCCAACGTCACGCCTTCCATAGCGGCACGCGCATAGTGACCAGCCTTGAAGGTTTTCTGCGTCACGCCAAAGAACACGCCCGTCCCATCTGGCACATTGGGTGTCCGCTCACCTTCCAGATACGGCACCAATATGAGTCCATCGCAGCCCGGCTTCACCTTCGCCGCTTCCGCAGCGAATTTGTTATGCGACCAGCCGAAGTCCGTGCGCACCATTTCCGTGGCCACTGTGACATTCATCGTGCAGAGCAGCGGCAGCCAATGATTCGTGGAATCGCAGAACGCCGCGATCTCACCTTGCGGATCCACCACCGGCTTATCAGCACATGCGTAGATCGTCCCGCTCGTGCCAAAGCTCGCCGTGATGACCCCGGCGCGGGTATTCCCCGTGCCGATGGCTCCCATCATGTTGTCACCACCACCGGCACTCACCAGCACATCCGTGGAGAGTCCAAGTTCTTTCGCCGTGGAAGGTTGCAGATAGCCGACCGGTTGCTCACTCGAAATGAGCGGCGGCAGCTTGCTCGCCAAGTCACTGTCGATGGCCTTCAACGCATCTGCGCACCACTTGCGCTTGCGCACATCCAACAAGGCCGTGCCGCTAGCATCGCCATACTCCATCACCGCTTCACCAGTGAGCCAGAAATTGATGTAATCATGCGGCAACAGAACCGTATGCAAGCGGGCAAAATTCTTCGGCTCATGCTTCTTCAGCCACAAAATCTTTGAGGCGGTGAAGCCTGGTAGCACGGCATTGCCGGTCGCTTTGATAGTCGCTTTAGGACCGCCCAAAGCCGCCGTGATCTCCTCGCATTCAACAATCGTGGAGGTATCGCACCACAGCTTCGCCGGACGGATCACCTTGCCCTTCTTGTCCAGCGGCACAAAACCGTGCTGCTGTCCGCTCACCCCGATGGCCTTGACCTCACCCGCTTTCACCTGCGCCAGTTTCATCGCTTTGCGGATGGCTTTGGAAGTCGCATTGATCCAGTCCGAGGGATGCTGTTCTTTCGCTCCTGCCGGCAAACCGGGAATGAGTCCGTAAGCTTCCGAAGAAGCCCCCAATACCTTGCCGTCCTTGGCATCCACCACGAGGGCTTTGGTGGATTGCGTGCCGCTGTCGATGCCGATGAGCAATGTGCGCATAGAAAGAAATATGTCGTGAATCGTTTTTCCCGCCAGAAGTCAGCGGCAAATGCAGTGCCTGCGGACCCGGGCCAGAGTGAAACGTCGCGAAGCATACGCTTTTCGTCCACTACTTCCAACGCGAAACTGCCGGTGAATAATTTTTCCCGAAAAGAACTTGAGACAGGCTCCGAGCAGGACGATATTCCAACAGTAACTGGTGGTGCGCCACCGATGATCTTTGAAGCAATTTTAAAACGATTTACCCTGCGCTGTTCGTGATTGCGCAACAAAGTCCTTGGACCGTAATTAATCAATGCGGGGCCTTAACTTCCAAGGTTAACGACAGGCCTTTATTGGACGTCGGACACCTAAGATTCGGTCCCACCTATATCAGGGCAGTTCATAGGTACCGTTCCACACGGCAGAGGTGGGGTATTCCTTTCAAATGGCGGGTCATCAGATGCACTTGATGGCCCGTCATTTCCTTTTCTACTACTTGGCATAGTGGCGCGATGCGCTAAACTCTCCTCATGGCGCAGTCCGATCTGTTTGCAACTGGCCCCGCAATCCCTGCTGACGAAGCAGCAACAGCGACTCCTGCCCAGCCCTCGAACCGCTCAGCACCCCTCGCCGCCCGCATGCGGCCACGCACGCTGGATGAATACATCGGCCAGCGCCATATCCTCGCTCCCGGCATGTTATTGCGCCGCGCCATCGAAGCTGATCGCATCCAATCACTCATCTTTTACGGACCGCCAGGAACAGGTAAGACCTCGCTTGCCCAATTGATCGCGCTCCGCACCAAGAACCGTTTCGAGCGCTTAAGCGGTGTGGAATCGAATGTCGCGGATATGCGTCGCGTCCTCTCCGGTGCTACCAATCGTCTGCATAACACCGGCCAGCCGACCATCCTGTTTATCGACGAGATCCATCGCTTCAACAAATCCCAGCAAGACGTGTTGTTGCCCGATGTGGAAAGCGGTGTTATCCGGCTCATAGGTGCCACGACGCATAATCCCTTTTTCTTCGTCAACTCCCCGCTCGTCTCGCGTTCCCAGATCTTTGAACTGCGCTCACTCACTGACGAAGACATCCTGAGTCTTTACCAAAGCGCACTCGCAGATGCCGATCGCGGCCTCGGCCATCTCAAGATCCGCGCTGATGAAGCCGCCTTGAAACATCTCGCCAAGACTTCTGACGGCGATGCGCGCAAGTCTTTGAACTCTTTGGAAATCGCCGTGCT
>CAZRGY010000508.1:0-3275 GCA_964599715.1 uncultured Verrucomicrobiota bacterium
CAAAGCCCGCTCGAATAAAGCGAACTCCGCCAGGTAGCCATTCAAAGGTGTAAAGTTATCACTACGAGCACCCAGGAAAAACTCCTTCACCCCGGCCGTAGTTACTTCCGCTTCACCGTTGATTTCCGGTTCGGCCGCGCCATTCAACCAAGCTGTCACCCGCTTCCCGGCTCGCACCAGCACCACATGGTTCCAAGTGTTTGGCGGAAGGATGGTGTTGCCGGATAAAACTTGGTTTTTGGCGTTGCCATTGAAGAACATCAAACGGCCCGGCAAGTTGTTGCGGTAGGTGCCACCGATGCCCAGATGATCTCCCGGCGCTTGGCTATTACCATTCGGCCCGCGCGAGAACAGATACGCCGTCACCGCCTGCGCATCATTCGGTGAGTTGTTGCGAAACCAGAACGAGACACTGTAATCACCGGCCCCCTCCCGAAACTCACCCCGGATGCGCCCGCCATTCACCGCGGCATAAGTCACGGGCTGCACGGTGACATTCCCTTCTATACGCCCTGCCCGCTTGTTGGCGGATACGTCTGGCACTGTAGCATCCTTCGCCTCGTTCAGCGACCAGACCAACGATGGTTTCAACCCGGCCACCGCTTCCCGATAGCCAGCGGCAAACTTCGGCGGATTCGCCCGTTCCAGTTCCAGCTTCAGTGCCGCCGCTTTCTCGGCCGCCTCCCGTTCACGTGTCTGGGGAATCCCGGAAAGCTTCCAATGCGCCGCCAGCTCTTCTGGCTTCAACACCCGGTCGTAATAAGCGATCTCATCCAGCTTGCCTTCCAGATATTGCTCCTTGTTCGTTGCACCACCGAAGAACAGGCCTTGCGCCTTCGTAGCCCTCACCGTGCCGGTGATCTCCGGCACCGTCCGGCCATCCAGATAAACCCGCACCTCGTCCCCATCCCGAACCAAGGCCACCTGATGCCACTCTTTCAATTGCAGTTCCGTTTTGCCCACGAAACGCTTCGTCCCTTGGCTGAAGAAGAGCCGTCCCGCTTGCTCACTGTTACCGGTGATGCCCAGTTGCTCCTGCGCGTCATCCGTCGCCAGCAGGATTCCCGTGGTGCCGCGCAAGCTGGTCACCAGACCGTTCCACAGCCAGAACTCCGCGCTCCATCGCTTGCCCGGCTTCACCTCGGCCTTCAATCGTCCGCCCGCAAAATGCGCGGCGCGATTGATCTCACCTGCCGCTGAGAACTCAGAAGACGTCAACGCTGGTTTGGGCGTGATACCGGTGCCGCTGCCCGCTCCGGCCAGATACAGCGCGATGCCATTCTCATACGTCGCCGGACGCTTGTTCCCGCAACTATCCTGAGCCGTCGGAAAAGTCATTTCCTCCAAGCGCCAGTAGGCCGCTGGCTTTCCGCTTAAGATCGCCTTCGCGTAATTGCCCAACCCAACCGTGACCGGCTTGCGCGGCTGGCCCGCCACTTCTTCCAATGCTGTTAACAAGGTCTCGACGATTCTCGATTCCGCCTGCACTTCCAATCCAGCGGTGCGCGCCGCCCAAGTCGTATAACCACCCAAAGCGTGCTGCTCCGGCGGCGGGATATAACCTTCCGCACCATTGGCCAATTCGATGTTGAAAGTCATCGAGAGCGGACTCTGCGCTTTTAGCTTCAAACCCGTGAGGGCATAGACCTCATTCGGCAGCGTGGCGATGCCCAGGTCCCCGATGCGCAATGCTTGCAACTTCAGCTCTGTGCGTTGGCGTTCATGAAGGTGCAACACCTCGAACGCATAGACCTCCGGCCAGTTGTTCGGCAAGCGGTCTTTCACTGTGGCGGCCACTTTTCGTGCCCAAGCCAACCGGTCCGCATCCGGCACCCGATATGCCAATGGCAGCTTCTTTTCCGTCATCTTCAGCGGCACCCAGTCACGCCATTGAATCTTTTGATAGGCCGTGAACGCGTGATCGGCGACCTCCTTGGCATACGCGTCATAACCGATCTGCCGCCGTGGAGCCGCATAGTCCATCCACATGAGATCACCGCTCGTACCTTGTGACATGATCCCGACAAACGGCCCGCAGCCGCTTTTGGCCCCGATGAGTTGCGCGATGTGTTCCGCAAACCGGCCGTAATAATCTGCCGAGAGCGCTGGCGCGCCGAAATAGTGTTGCGAGTAGTTCGCAAGCAAGCCCAAGGGACGCCCATCCTTCGCCTTCACCGCTAGCAGGCTCAATCCCGGGTCCACTGGCCCCGAGGGCCCGATAGCATCGGGGCTTTGGTGGCCCGGATGCATGTGCGCCTTGGCACTGGCCTGACCGTAAGGATCTGTGATGAGCTTGTCCGGACGGCGAATCCAGCGCCGGTTGAAGGTATGCTCCCAATCATCCACCGCCGCCCAGCCGATGCTCGCAGGCTCCAGATTCTTGATGGCCCCGGCAATCGCCTCCGCGATTTTCCCAGGCAAAAACTGCACGTAGTTCGTATCCGCCCGGCTGCCCAGACACGCCATGGATGATGGTGCTGAATGTGTGTGCGTCGCACTAACCAGCATCCGTTCTGTAGGTAATCCCGTGGCCTTCTGTGCCAGGTCCTTGGCCCGATCAATAAGCTCTCGAGGCATCATGCAGGTGTCCACCACGCAGATGACCAGGCGGGTCGAGCCATCATCCAGCGCCAAGGCCCGGGCATACAACGGATCGTTCGCCTTGGTCGCAGTCTTCTCCAGGAAACCACCGTTCACAATGACCGGATAATTTGTAGGCGCGATGTTTATGGCGATGGCGCCTGCACGAAAAGTCGCTGCCACCGCAGACTTCACTGGCGAAATCAGCACAGCTATGAGCAACAACAGAATTCGGTAAGATTTCATCGGAATTAAAACAGGGAAACTGGTTAAATTTCAGCTGCTTTCATCTTTAAAGCAAGCACGCGAGCTATCGTGCGGACATAAAAAGTGATGCACAACTCATGATAATTTTTCCAGTATTGCAGAGGTAACGGAAAGCAGGTGTCCCGATTGGAATCATCTTTTGATATCTGCTTCAGAAAGGTGAATGAACATGACGAAGCTGGCCCATTCGTTAAATATCCGAGGTGTTTTTGGGGTGACTATTGCCGCAGGAAAAGATGGAGCGGGTGAAGGGAAGCGAACCCTCGTCTCCATATCAGCCCCAATATACATTGATTATCAATGACTTACACAAGAGTGGATGACTGTAAATCATAGTTCTGTTGTTACTTAACCAAGCTATTGCAAATCAGACATTGAAAGCCGGCCGAACTCAGGTTCATGGAAATGAATCAAGCTTTGTTTGGCGA
>CAZRGY010000509.1:0-3261 GCA_964599715.1 uncultured Verrucomicrobiota bacterium
TACGAACACGTAGTTTTCCCCGCCTATGGAATTGACTGTGATTTTGTTGAAGCCTGACTGCGTGCAGCGGAACCTGATCGGCGAAGTGATCGGGCGCTTCGAGAAAAGCGGGCTGAAGGTGAAGGCCTGCAAGATGATGCAACTCACCGACGAGTTGTTGAAGGACCATTACTCCCATCTGGCCGATAAACCCTTTTTCCCAGAAATCGCCGGGTTCATGAAGTCCGCCCCCGTGGTGGCGATGATCTTGCAAGGCGAGAACGTCATCGCCAAAGTTCGCGATATGGTCGGACCGACCGATTCCACCATCGCACCGAAAGGCACCATCCGTGGTGATCTGGGCAAGACGAAGATGGAGAACATCGTCCACGCTTCCGACACGCCGGAGAACGCGGCCGCCGAAGTGAAGCGTTTCTTCAAGCAGGAAGAGATTTTCTAAGTAAGCGTAGCATTCTTACCCGATTCTAAAAAGCGCGGGATGTGATTCGTTCACATCCCGCGCTTTTGCTTTTTATCCATTAATTTTTTAAGCCAAACAGGGGATTTCAAAGTTTATGACTATTGGTTGTTGAATCTGGGGCGATAGGCCTTATCCTGATAAGGCCAAATGAGGAGACACGCTGTGACTGAATTAAAACTAGAGACATTGTCATGCGTATACTCAAGACACTATCCATTTTGGTGCCGGTTGTCCTGCTGACCGGCCAAATCACTGCCTTTGGCCGGGCCCCTATCGCCACCAATGACACCTATGCGGTGAACAATGACACGGTATTGACTGTTCCGGCGCCTGGCTTATTGGCGAACGACTTTGACAGCAATGGTCATACCTTGAGCGTCTCACCACTCGCTTCTCAGGTGTTTACCTTCGATGGCATCACGTTTGATCAGGCATTTACACCGAATAGTTATAAGCCCTTGGCAGTGGGGACCTACAGTAATGCCATCGTGACCGCCGTACCATCCAGCACTCCCAGCTCACTCGGCGGTTTTCCTGATAGTACGACAGGTTTCTTTGCTTCCTTGTCCATCGGACGCCAGTTTGAAGATTCCTCCAGTGCCAGCACGACCAAGGCACTTAATCTTCCCGCTGGAAATAACGGAACTACGAGCCGGAGCGGGGTTGAACTCGGTTGGACCTCCGGAGTGATGCTGACCAATCTGGCCGGTGATGACTTTGTGATTTTCGAGGCCGGTTCAGCCGGTTCACCAGAGGCTTACATGGTACAGGTTCATGACGCAGTAGATGATGTTTGGAGTCCTTGGGTCTATATCACTCCGCAGTCAGTCGCGAACTATAACGGCCTCTCAGATGTTCTCTTTTCTACCAAGTTCAACCTCGATTCATTTGGTGTTGCTGCCAATGGCCGTGTGGACGCCATCCGCATCGCCAATATCACGGACGAAGACCGGATGGTTGATATATCAGGTGAAGGCGTAGTGATTCCTGAGGATAATGATGCCACCAGCACCACTTTGCCCATTGCCCCAGGTGGTGGCACTTATGCTGGAGGTTCATTGGACCCAGATATCGTCTATGTCGGGGGCTTGCACCAGTTGGGGGCCTCTATTCCAGCATATCCCACGACTACTGAACTCGGGGCTACGGTGACCATCGGGTCTGATGGGGCATTGAGCTATGATCCATCCACATCCAGCACGATGCAGGCTCTGGCTCCGGGGGGGGCGCGCACGGATGCGTTTTACTATCTTGTTACAGACGGTTTTTCCGGACACACCTTGGGGCGTGTTGAGGTGACGGTGACCGCCCCGATGCCTTCGCAGCCCACTTTGACCATCACACTGTCTGATCCCAATGTGGTCATTTCATGGCCGACCACTGCTGGGTATGTCTTGCAATCGACCGATTCACTCACGGACCCCGTATGGGTTGATGTGGAAATCGAACCGACCGTGGATTCCGGCATTTCGAGCGTGACCATTGATGCTTCCGAAGGGAACGCCTTTTTCCGGCTGGCAACCGTGCCTGCGCCTTAAGCAGGAGGGCTAGCAAGCAATATTCATCAATCGTATGGGCGCCCCTTGAATGGGGGCGCCCTTTTGCTAGTGTGTAGCCATGTCGTTCGTGAATGAGTTCAATGCGCTGCCGTTCCCGGCCTTGTTGGATGTGGCCCAAGGGGCGGGGCGTGAGCGGGTGCGCCAGGTGTTGCAGCGTGCCCCGGATAGTCTGGCTGACTTCGCCGCTTTGCTTTCTCCGGCTGCAGGCGAGTCGCTGGAAGAGCTGGGGCGCCGTTCCCAAGCCTTGACCCGCCAACGTTATGGCCGGGTCATCCGTCTGTTCGCTCCGCTGTATCTCTCAAACGAATGCATCAATAACTGCAAGTATTGCGGCTTCTCGCGCGATAATCCCATCTTGCGCGTGACGCTTTCTGTCGAGGAAGTGAAGCGCGAGGCGCAAGCCTTGAAAGCGCAGGGTTTTCGCAATGTTCTGCTGGTAGCCGGAGAACATCCCAAGTTCGTCTCTAATGGCTATATGGCCGAGTGCACCCGTGCTTTGCATGAAGATATGCCGAGCATCTCGCTGGAAGTGGGGCCGATGGAAACGGAAGAATACCGCCCCATGGTGGAGGCCGGGGCGGACGGATTGGTGGTGTATCAGGAGACGTATGATCGCGGTCTGTATGCCGAGATGCATACGGCTGGACCGAAACGTAATTTTGACTGGCGTCTGGAAACCCCAGAGCGCGCCTACACCGCCGGCTTCCGTCGCTTGGGCATCGGGGCCTTGTTTGGCCTCGCCGACTGGCGCTATGAGGCCATCGCAGTGGCGGCTCATGCACAGTATCTCCTGCGCCATTGCTGGAAGTCGCAAGTGACCATTTCCTTGCCGCGTTTGCGACCCTGTGCAGGTGAGTTCCAACCCTTGACCCAATTGGGTGATCGTGAGCTGGCCCAATTGATCTGTGCCTTCCGCTTGTTCCTGCCGGATGTGGGCTTGGTGCTTTCCACCCGTGAACCGGCCCGTCTGCGCGATGGCCTGATGCCGCTGGGTATCACGATGATCAGTGCGGGCAGTCATACCGAGCCGGGTGGCTATACCGGGGCAGGGAAAGACCGTATTCATCGTACGGAGAAGGGGCGCATTGTCGAGCTGGCGGCGGGGGCTAGTGAATGGGCAGCACCGGAGGCCCGCAGCACGAATGCGACTGGACAATTTGACATCGCTGATGAACGGTCTCCACAGGAGATGGCGGAGGTGTTGCGTCGCTTGGGGTATGAACCCGTCTGGAAAGACTGGGA
>CAZRGY010000510.1:0-3258 GCA_964599715.1 uncultured Verrucomicrobiota bacterium
TGGCGTTGGCCCGGCGGGTGACGCTGATGGCTTCGTTGTCCGTCAAGTATCCGCTGGCGATGCGCACCCCCGAAGTGTCGCATAACCACGGCGGGACGGGACGCCCGGCACGGAAGGCCTGCATCTGCTGGTCCGTGACCACGTATTCGTGCGACTGGGTGTGCTTCTCGATCAAGGCGATGGCTTCCCGCTCCTCTTGAGGAAACGAACCATTCAACGCGGCCGCACTGCGCTCCAGAATGAGTTCCACCCTGAGCCTGCCCGTGCGTGGATCCTCACTCAACGAGAGCAAGGGCAGCAAAAGCAGATACAGCGAGAGCCAGCCCCAAGGCGTTTTCTTAACAAGGTCTTGCACCCAGAGCACGTTGGCCGAGGCGGCGATGGCCAGCGGCGGAAGGAGGATTACCAGGTGCTGACCTAGCAATGGTGAGTGCCTCAAAAGAAACAATGAAACTAAAGCCACCCAGATGGAGAGCAAGATGGCTGCCTTTGGCCTTTTGAAAAATAAAGTTACCATCCCTGATGTTGCGAGAACGACAATGCCTGAGTTTTCAAAAACAAGATCCCGGATCATTCTGATATTTCGATCCAGCGACTTAGGATAAGCTTCATGGGCAACAAGATGAAAGCGAATTGCTTGGTCATAATAAAGGTCTATGTCCAATTTGTACGTAAAGAGCAGGGAGACGCCCAGTCCTGCGAGCACAAACGCTAGACAATGCTTCAAGATTTGTGGTTTTGATACGCCTCCCATGGTGGGAGCGCTCGTGCCACCATCGGGCAATCTAATGGACTGCCACGCCAATAGGTAGCAGCCAGGAACTATCATAGGTACGGTTAACAGTTTGAACATCAACGCGATTGCCATGCAGCCCCCAGCCAATGCCGACCAATGCCACCCACCGTTGAATGGCCTAAATACTAAAATACACACTGACCCAAGCGCGAATGCAAGAGATGGCAACTCTGCTTGAATAGTCGCAGTTTCTGCCACAAAGATTGGCATTATTCCCAAAAGTAATCCCGCCACCACAGTTGCCAGGTCGCCGATAATCGCCAAAGCGCATGCCCCCGTAAAGAGAACTATCGCCAACGAACAAAGCACAATGAAAGCGCGACTTGTCTCAACTTGCTCACCAAATAATTGCTGCCAGCTTTTCAAGGTGGAAACCAGCGCTGGTGGTTGAGACAAGAACACCGACGTATACGCGCACCCATGTTGGTTAAGAGCGCGCGCTGAACATAAGTAGACACCCTCATTGTAGTCAATGGGTGCTCGCGATCTTACAGATCCTTGGCTGAACAGTAATAATCCGACCAGAGCCGAGAAAAGACAGGAAACGGCGATCAACAGTGTCCTGCGCATTTCATTTCAGTGTCCGTCGTTGCTGAATGACATAGAAAAAATAAATAAGAGCGGTTATCACAAAAATGGCAAATACCACAAAGCGCTTGGAGGGGAAGCTGCTCCCGTCTGCGGGTTTCATTCGTTGTTGAGCTTCAACCTCCTGTAGGTATAGCGGTTTTACCTCAGATACTGTTGCCCATCGGGATTGATTTGTATTAATGTATCTTACCGAATCTGCAGGTGGGTTGGCATCTACAAATCTTCGATCTTCGGTCAGCACCCTGCCGTCCACCTGCGGGGTGAAGACAAGTTTGTCAACCTCGGCGTTCGGAATCATGTGAAGTGAGTCGATGACAACCACCCTTGTCAGAAGAGGAACTGAACTCGTTGGATCGCCATTCTTAGGCGATGTAAACGATGTTAACTCAAAGTGAACAGGAAAAATCCACTGATCCAGAAATCGATTGCTGATGACGGTAAATCTGTGTGCAAGATAGCCCTTGTCCATTGGGGGGGGGCGAGTGCCTTTCACAAGATTTCCACGCTTATCCATAGAGTAAAAGAATCCATCCGTGAATATTTCCAAGCTATCCAGAAAGAATGGAGGTGCGCCGGATTGTTTTCTTTTTGTGGGCCATCGCAGCCCGGTGTTACGCATTTTCTCAAGGCCACCTGTCGTGATTAATATGGGCAACAGATCGCCGGGTTGATCTTGAAAGAAGCAACGCGAGCACAATCCGAGCCATGTTGGAATAATGGACACAGCCTCTTCGTCTGGCATTGCCCATTGCGCAATTTTCGCAACAGATGAGTTCACCGAATACGTTGGGATATTTTTGATTGGAGTAAAATAGTAAGAATTCGTGCCATCGAAAGACGCCTCAAAATAGCGCACCCCCCCTTTGTCAAGCGCGTCAGGAGGAGTGACTCGTATCAACCATCTGCACCCTGCCACAAATCCAGATACACTGTTTGTCACAACACTGGAACCAGGCATGTTTGTTACAAACGTATGGCCACTGAAGCCATAGTTTAGATTTGTTCGCGGCATTGAAGGCACCGCAAGGCTTTCGTTGCAGAGCACACAAAGCCAAAGAGCAACACCCGAAAAGATAAGTTGACGGGGAACCATTGGTTTCATTAATCGATTAGCGGTGGCGATGAATTTCAAGCGACTGATTGGCTTTCGGATGCCGAGGACACGACGCAATACAATCGAACTGCGACATTCCGAAAGCCAATCTTGCAAAAGTGAGCCACTGATTACGGGCAAGCCGTCAAGGTGGTGTTGGTGACTACCAATGAACCCGCGTTATCATTGATGAGTTGGGCGTCACTGCAATAGCATCCGTTGCTTTCTGCGCAATCACCCCTATACACCTTGATTATACGAGACTCAGGACCAGTCTGGCAGGCTTGACCGGTGGGGTTATCGGGGTCGCCTGAGTTTGGGTTGCATTTCCAAATCCCACCGTAATCAATATAGGTGCATTGATTTGTTGTGCAGGGCCCGTTCAGGGTCTTCGGCTGGCAGTCGGGGTGACCTTCTATGTCTGGAACTTTCCCGTAATGTTCTATCGTGCGGTCATCGTTGCACGCTGCATAAGCAGTGAGTGCCAAGAGGGCGCAAGCCATTGTTGCCATGATCTTTTCTATTGTTGGTGCTACTTTCATTTTGCCTTCGGGGGTTGGTGTTGTGTTGATGTTGACTACAGTACAGGACAGTTAAGTATTTTTGGTGGTCGGGATGTGGGCTTTAAGAAGCAGAAGGGCAGATCCAATTACCATATACAGCGAGAACGCATACATCATCTTGCTTGCAAGTTGATCCGATATTCCCAACCGGTATGTAAGCGTTCCAAGGCATTGGCATGGAGCTGTAACTCCCATCCAAGAACTACCCAATCTAT
>CAZRGY010000511.1:0-3258 GCA_964599715.1 uncultured Verrucomicrobiota bacterium
GGTAAACCAAGCGAACACTTCTTCCCGGCTTGTGCCGGCTGCCTGCAGAAATGAACTGCGTACCTCGATCAAAAACCATCTTGGGGGGGCGGCCTTCACCATCTTTTCCATGCCTTTGAGGACATGCAGTTCATGCCCTTCTACATCGATCTTCACCCCCGTCACCTTCGGACGCTGTGATTGCTCCCAAACTGTATCAGCCAGTTTGGTTTCGACCACTTCCGTTCCCGCCTCACCGGCGCGCACCCGGCCCTTGTCTTCCGCCGGTCGCTCGGTCACGACATAGCTGGCTCCCGGATTTCGTTCACTCGTCCTCTGGATTGTCACAGTGCCCGCACTGCTCGACAGGGCGAAGGGATGCACCAGGATGCGCGTGGCCAGTTCCGGATTCAGTCGCAGGTTGACAGCCAGCCTTTCCCGGTTCATCACCAGCGGCTCGAAGGCCACGATGTTTCCCTGCGCCCCAGCCCATCTCGCCATCCGCAGACTCACGAAGCCGTGACACGCCCCGATATCCCACAAACGATCACCCGGCTGGATAAGATGTTGGAGGCAAAACGATGTCTCCGGCTCATGGCAGCCATCCAGATACGCCGTGCGGCATGCAGTATCTTCCAGATCCAGATGCCAGTAGATATCTTCTAACTCACACTCCACCTCCCAATTACCCCCGGCAAGCATCCGGTCTGCCCGTGCGGCCACGCGCTCTCGCAAAGGCCAGCCATGCAGCTGCCGCAGCAAGCCGGCAAGCAGGCGCAGATGGACAGGCGGTTGAGATATCTCGCTCAAAGTAAGTATAGGGTTTACGTCAATTCTTCAGTGACATGCTTTGACTCTTGCGCGCTCGCCAACAATGACAGACGCGCAGCTCGACCTTGTGGAACCAGCACCACTGCAAACGCCACGAGATACGCGCAAGCCAGGCCGAGCGCACCGTACTCTTTCAAGGCCAGCCATGTCAGGGTCAGCACCGCGCTCCACACTGCCACCTGCGCGCATTGCCACCAGATCTTGCCGGTAGCCGACAGGATGGTACGAAAGTAACTGGAACAGACTGCCGCGAGATTCGCCAGCACCAACACCACCAGCACATCACTGCCATTTTGAAAACCGAAGAGTTTCATGATGTATCCCGCCGCCAGCAGAATGGGAATCGCCACCAAGGACGCAAGCACCATCAGCATGCGAAACTTCATCTGCGCCACTTTCACCGCGGTAGCTGTCCCCGCCTCCGCCGACAGTCCGGCAAGCAATGCCACTCCCGGCACCGTGAATTGGCGCGGCAGAAACGCGATGATCTGGGCACAGGTGAATGCCGCGCTAAAATAACCCAACTGTGCGAATCCGTCTGGCTGCTGCACCAGTGACAACCGCGCAAACCACTCGAAAGGTTGTGAAAGTGCACCTGCGGCGATGAACGGCAAGGCCTCTCGCATCAGCCAAGGCTTGTCGAACTTAGTTACTGCTTCCTTCCCAATTGGCAACCCCGCCAATTCTTTCCGCAAAAGGGTATGCCGGTAAAACCATGCCACCGCCCCCGCAAGGCAAGCACCCAGCACCGCTCCATTCACACCCGCCACCTTCGCCCCGAGGACCACCCCGACGATATTCCCCGCGGATTCCACAACAATACTGCGCGCAATCGATCGAAATTTTTCCAGCCCACCCAAGATGCCGTTCTGGATGGAAGACAGACCGTTGAATAGCACCAAGGGGCATCCCAACCACAAAGTGATTTTCAATTCTCCCTGCCCGAGCCATCCCGTCGCTATTAAAGGCGTGGCGCAAGCCACCAGCAATGCTGTCCCACCTGCACACCACCAAGAAAGGCGGGTAAGAAACCGAACCCTTTGGCCCAGTCTTCTCTTATCTCGTTCGCGGAACTCCGCCACATACCGCACAGCCGCCAGTCCCAACCCTGCTCCTGAAAAAAGACCGAACGCCAGCACCAATCCCCGCACTGCTGAGAGCTCTCCAAAACCAGCGCCACCCAGCATCCGCGCCGCTATCACCCCACCAAGAAATCCCAGTAACTGGCTGCCAACCGACCCCGCTAAAGTCCAAGATGCCGCGCGCAACAGCCGCATCATCACCGGTGACGCTGTCGCTGCGGGTATCTGGGTATCCCTCGACATATCAGGGCGGAAATCCGAAAGCCATCTTCACCGCCCGATATTCCGGATGTACCGAGCCGTTTATCAAACGGATGGTCAGCGCGGGCTCTTCCCAAGTCTGGCTCCGCATATCTTCTGGCAAATGCTCCGCGCGCATCAGGATGAATACCCCCAGCAAGGGATCTTCGCCCTCGCGCAATATGATCGGACGCCACCGCACCACGCACAAACCAGTTGCCTTGGCAGCCTCAAAGACTCGCTGCTTCTGGGACTCCGGCTTCACTGGAAACACACAGGCGAACACTCCTCCCAAGGCCAGATGCGGAGCAGCCGCTTCACAGTAGCTTTGGATGTCTCCTCGTGTCTCGAAGCGGCAGGCAATCTTCTGCGGGTGATCGCCCAACACTCCTGCCTCCAAGGGAAAATACGGCGGGCTGCCCAGCACGAGATCGAACAATTCATCCTCTCGCAAAATCCCGGTCTCGCGAAAATCGCCCTGCCGGATCTCATAGCGACCGGTGAGCCCATTAAACTGGGCGGACTTGCGCGCCAGCCGCACGCTCTCCTCCTGTGCCTCCACTGTCACAAACTTCGCACCCGGCAAGCGCCACGCTGCGATCATCCCCACCGAACCGATGCCACTGCCCAAGTCCAGCACACGATGCGCCGTAGGACACCAACTCGTGCCATACCACGCCGTCAGCACGTCATCCGTGCTGAAGCGATGGCCCTTGGCCAGTTGAAACAATTTGAACTGCCCGCTGATGGCGTCCAGCGATTCACCCGGCTCTACCGCGGGCAAATCCGTACGCGGGATATCCGGTCCGGGAATGGCCCAGCCTTTGAAAAACCGCTTCGGCAGCGTCGCATCATCCTGCATGTGAGCCGCACGTTAAAACCGCGAACGGCCAACGTCCAGCATGCAAGCGGCATCACTTATGGGCAAATGTCAGTCCTTCTTCATCCGCACTCACCACGATCCGGCTGCCCGGTTTGAATTCGCCGTCAAGTAATCGCATGGCCAGCGGATCCAGTAACTGGTCTTGGATGGCCCGTTTCAACGGACGTGCCCCGAACTGCGGATCGAAGCCCTCGCGGCCAAGCAGCTCTTTTGCCGCCTTGTCCACCGTGAGCGTCAACTGCT
>CAZRGY010000512.1:0-3219 GCA_964599715.1 uncultured Verrucomicrobiota bacterium
TTGGTCTCCACCTGCATCAGATTGGATGCGCCCATGATCAGGGCCGCCAGCACAATGCCGGTCGTGATGCGGTTGGCGATCTTCTGAAACCCTTTCATAAGCATCTTGGCATCAACCGCCTTGACCTTCACTTCCAGTTCATGATTGGTGATGGCATCCATGATCTGGTTCAGACGGGTGGGCAGGGCGGTGATGAAATGCTTCATTTCCAGTAATGAGCTGAAGAGACCGCCTTGCGTGGCATCCTTGCGCATCTGGCGCGCCATCAAATCGCTTACGTTGCGACGGATGGATGCATGGGGATCGAATTCAGGATCAAGAATCCTCCCGACTTCATCCAGTTGCAGCAGGGTTTTACCCAGCATCGTCAGTTCGCTGGGAACGAAGAGGCCGGTGTCGGCGGCGTTGCGGCAGGCTGCCAGGAGGAATTCACCTACGTTAACCTGTTGCAGGCCGCCTTGGGGCCGGTCGGCCAGGAGCTGGTTCGATTGACGCCGAAACTCCACCTGATTGAACTCGTCCGTCGCCTGGCTCATATGGGTCACGATATCCGCCGCCTCATCGCCGCGCCCTTCACTGATGGCGATCAACAGTTTGAGCAGGCTCTCCTGCATGGTGGAACTCGTGTGGCCGACCATGCCGAGATCCAGCAAGGCGATGCGCCCATCGTCGGTGAGGAAAACATTGCCCGGATGAGGGTCGGCGTGGAAAAGCCCATCCACGAGCACCTGCTTCAAGTAGGCCTTGAAAAGTTCTTCGGCGAGCGGCGTCCCTTTAAGATCCAGCCGGGCCAGCGGGCCGATGGAGGTGATTTTCTGCCCGTGCACACAATCCATGGTGAGCACACAACGGGTGCTGTAATCCGGGATCGGTTGCGGCACCAGGATCAGCGCAAACTCTTGCAGGTTCCTGCCCATGGCGACCAGGTTCTGCGCCTCCCGTTCATAGTTCAGCTCCTGTTGGATGGTCAGGCGGAACTGTTCCAGAATCTTAAGGAACTGATGACGGCGGCCCATTTCGGTATGGGCGTCGAAGAATTCCGCGATCTGCTCGAGCACTTCAAAATCTTCCGCGATTTGCTGGCGGATATTTGGGCGTTGCACTTTGACGGCGACTAGACGTCCGTCACGCAAGGCAGCGGAATGAACCTGGCCCAAAGAGGCGGCGGCGATGGGTTCGCGATCAAAACGGGAGAACGCCTTGGAGATCCTGACCCCCAGCTCGGCGGCCACGATCTTTTCCACTTCCTCGTAGGCAAAGGGTTTGACCTTGTCCTGCAGGCGGGACAGGGCTTTCAAGTATCCGTCGGGCAATAGATCAGGCCGGCTGGACAGCACTTGTCCCAGCTTCACATAAGTTGGGCCCATCGCTTCCAGATCGTCCGCCAGTTGGTCCGGCCTGGCCTTGCCATCCTTGGCCGCTTCGCCCGTCTGAGGCGTAGCGGCATCATCGATACCCATCTGTTTCACCAGATCGGAGCGGCCATACTTCCACAAGAGCCGGGCGATTTGCTGGTACCGTTTGAGATGTTTGGCCGAGATTTTTATCATGCTACAGAGGAGCGTTTTTGCCCGCTTCTTTCGGGAGGGCGATTGGACTGGCGGGGAGCAGAAACCGGGGGAGTTTGGGTGCGGATTCCCTGGCGTCCGGCCGACCCTCTGGAATCACGGGCCAAGGGAAATTCGCGAGGATCCGAAGGGCGTTTTTCACTGGCGGATTTCACCAGTGATTTGCGGGGGGTGGTTTTTTTCATTTTTAAAATATTTTCAGGACGATGAATTTGGCAATGGCGCCGCGAGGCCTCCTCCCAACCGGAGAAAAAGCAGGGAATAACCTGCGGCGGCAAACAGCGTCAGGAAGGGCAAGGCGGGCATATTAAGCATAGCGAGCACGAGAGTTGAGCGATCGGCAAAAGCGTCGGGAGGTATGCAGAAGCATGGTTGGTTGATTAATGGTCGAGCGGGAAGCGCCGCGGGAACCGGATTACGCTCGTGGGGGCCAACGCCAGACGGCTGATGCCTGGTCGGTTCCTGGTTCCCATTTTTTGGGCGGGCGATTCTTTCATCGTAAGGATTTCATGTGATTCATAATAGGCGGGGGAGATGGGGCACCGCCATTCGGGGATATCCCCATGACCTCCCACACCGAATTTTGAAAGCTGGAGACCCCGGCAGGGACGGTGAACCGGTCGCCTTTTCCGCTTTCCGAAAGGGCCGTTCTCCGTCAAAACAGCGCCATGCATTTGAAAACGTTATGGTTGGCGCTGGTGTTGCTCGGCGGATTGCCCGTCTTGCACGCAGCGGAAACGGGGGCGACGACCAACAAGTATTCACCCGCCCGGTTCGAGAAGGACATCGCGGCCTATGAAGCGATGGATAAGACGAACCGCCCGCCGCGCCGCCCAATCGTCTTCGTAGGTAGCTCCAGCATCCGGATGTGGAAGACGCTGGCGGAGGATTTCCCCAGGCACAAGGTGATGAACCGCGGTTTTGGCGGGTCCCATGTCTCGGACTCGATCGCTTTCGCGGAGCGCATCGTGACGCCGTACAAGCCGCGCATGGTCCTGATGTATGCGGGGGATAACGACATTTGGGCGGGCAAAACGCCGGAACAGGTATTGAACGATTTCAAGACGTTCGTCGCCAAGGTCCACGCGGCGGACAAGAAGACCAAGGTCGCTTTCATCGCCATCAAGCCGAGCCTGAAACGCTGGAATCTGGTGGAGCCGATCAAGGAAGCCAACCGGCTCATCGCCGAATACTGCCAGTCGGACAAGCGTCTGGATTACATCGATATCTTCACCCCGATGCTGGGTGCGGATGGCAAACCGAAACCGGAGCTTTATGTCAAAGACGGTTTGCATATGACCCCCGCGGGTTATGCGATTTGGACTGAAGTCCTCAAGCCGTACCTGCCCTGATCGCAGCATTTTGGCGGATAGATAATTGATTCATCATGAATGTATTTGTGGCAGGTGGCGCGGGCTATATCGGCTCGGCGTGTGTGGAAGAGTTGTTGAAAGCGGGACACCAAGTCACTGTGTTCGACAATCTTTCTGAAGGGCATCGTTCCGCTGTCGATCCTCGGGCGCAATTTGTGCAGGGCTGTCTGAGTGACCGGGACTTGGTGGTGAAGAGTGTCGGTCAGGCCAAGGCGGAGGCGGTTATCCACTTCGCGGCCAGTGCGTTGGTGGGAGAGTCCATGACCGATCCGGCCAAA
>CAZRGY010000513.1:0-3211 GCA_964599715.1 uncultured Verrucomicrobiota bacterium
GTACGCTCAGCGATATCCATGCCCACATTGGTCTGGCGATCGGTCCACAAGATCTTACCGGTGGATTTTTCCACCGCCTTGATCTCAACGCGGGCTTTGCAGGAGTAGAGGTTGCCTTTGCGCAATCCGAATTCACTGAAGGCCTCACCCGTAATTTCAATCTCAACTTTTTCCGTGCTCTGGGCATCAGCCAAAGTGAATCCGGTTTCACGCAGTAACAGCCCGAACTCCGTTTCGGCAGCAGGATCAATGATGCGACCACCATAGTGCTGCTCGGCGATTTTCACGGATACGACAGGAAGCTGCTTGCCTTTCAACGCCACCTTGATTTTGGCCACGCGCTCTTCGTGCGTCGGGACCTTGGCAACGAGTGTTTCCCCTTTTTGATCCACTATCGCGCCAATCTTTTTCGCCATTTCCTGGGACATCGCATCGATCGCACTGGCAGAAGCACCTTTGACCACTTCACCATAAACGCGGCTGGTCTCGGAGCTGATGACTTTGGAGACCATCATGAGTTCATTGCCCACGGTAAAGATACGACCGGTGACGATCACTTTGGCGCCAGTCAATTGCCCCACTTTGGCGACCGTGTCCGCAGAGACATTGCCAGAGAGACCGAGTTCTTGTTCGCCCAAGAGTTTCTGCAATTCCGTCCGCTCTACGGTGATGACTTGGGGTTCGGCTGATAGGTAGACATTGATCAAGGTCGCCGCCTTGCTGCCAAGTTCACGGGTGGAATCTTCCTTGGCCTCAAAATCAAAGACCGCCACCGAGAGCGGTTCACCCGCTTGCGCGAGAGCGGCGGTGAGCAGCAATACTGCAGTAAATAGCGAGCGGATGGTATTCATGAGAAGTGATTAAGTTTATAAGTTCATCATACGCCCAAGCAACAACAGTCTGTTCTCTTCTGTGGCCAAGGCAAGCTCCACAAGCCAGACCAAGCGGAGCTGGTTCAACGGGTCTTTATCGAGCCTGTCCGGTTTCAATCCGGCACTGACCACCACGATCCCCTGACCGTAGGGAAACACACACACCGCCGGTTCGGGGGATAAAGGGAGATTGCCTGACTCGACGAGCCAGACAACCCTTCCCCCCCATTCCTTGGCGTGCTGGGCCGCGAGGCGGCCGAAATCGAGTGAATCGTCCTTGGCTCGTTGGGGTTGGATCGCCAACACCAGCTTTCCTGGAAATGCCTTCAAGTCTTCCGCGGAACGAAGCTCAGTGACAACGCAGCCCTGCGCACGCAGAACAGTGGTCAAACTTGGTGATTCTCCCCAGATACCCAAGGGGTGTTCTCGGGATATCGTGCGCAATGGTGCAATAGTATCCTCCGGACAGCCTACCAACTCAGTATTGCCCAGAACGGCACCAGTATCACCGACCCAGACCAAGCGGAACCGGGTCGGGCTGGTAACCTTGGGCAGGCTCAAATCCACTTCCGTCCGGAGTGTCTGCCGGGCCGGCACTTCCACCTTCTTTTTCACTTCCCAACCGGGGACGGGCGCGGAAGTGCTGGAGCTGAGTTGCAACATGTGCAACCGGACAGCTTGCCCAGCCACTTCATCACCGTCATTACGGATGTCCTGACGGATCACCGCCGGACGATTGGCAAACAATACCTGCGTTTGGGCAGCCGGCTCCCAGACCAATGCCCCACTGACGGCGAACTGGCAGAACAGAAATAGGATGGGGATGGCGACTTTCACAGCTGTGCGGACAAGAAATGGGCGTTGATGCGGAATCCATCCACGATTTCCGAAGGATTCTGGCTGGTCCAAACCTGACTGTCGGCAAGCACGATCAGGCGATTGTCAGCGCCCGTCAGCACTTCGATGCTATGACCATCTATTTCCAGCTTTTGACCGCTAAAAGTAAGGACGGTACGGCAGCGACCGTTCTGGCAAATCTCCACCAGCAAAGGGTTGCTGGCCGGGCGCTCGGGTTGTTCAGCCAGCAGAAGTTCCACTTCATTCCCTCGCACCACCACACCGCGCAGGCGGTCAGGAAACAACAGAGCCACTTCTTTGAAGAGTTTGCCGTAGTCAGGCGTGTTCACCGCCACTACTGAGACTTCCAGCTGCTTCTCAGGAAGCCGACCCACCAAGAAACCAAAGAACAGACAGACCAAGGCAAAGCCGATGCCTATCAGCGAAATCCGCAGACTTCCAATGCCACCAACTCCACTTGACTGACGCACCGGCCGGGACAATTTGCGGACCACCTCGCCAGGAAATTCTAGCCTTTCCTCCGGCGAACGCTCAGGCGGATGCACGGACCGCAAAAGTTTATTCAATTCGGAATCTTTCATACTCCCTCCTCCGATACTAGATTCTCAAGCCACTGTTTCAATTTTCGGCGGGCCTGAAAGACACGCCAAGATATGGTGGTCTCTGAGCAGCCCAAGACGCGGGCGGCTTCCGCATGGTTCATCTCCTCATAAACGGTGAGCACTATGGCGGCACGTTGTTCGGCAGGCAGCTTTAGCAAGGCTTTTTGGATGGCATCCGCCTGGGCGCTTTGTCCCGCATCGGAACCGTGGGATTTGATGCTGGTTTCACGTTCACTTTCAGTGGCCCACTTCTCATGCAACTGGCTCCGCCGCCCCATGGACTTACGCCAGTTCAGGCATTTATTAACGGCAATCCGATAGAGCCAAGTGGAGAATTTACTGCGGTCCTCAAACTGGTCGAGGTTATGGTACGCTTGGATAAAGGTCTCTTGGGCTAGATCCTGGGCATCGGCCAAAGAACCGGTCATCCGCCATGTAAGCGCGTCAATCATCTGCTGGTACTGCTTGACCAGCGCCGCAAAGGCTTCCGTGTCCCCCGCCCGGGACCGCCTGACCCATTCCACTTCTTCGCCCTCAAAAGCCATTGGTTTGCTGATCGATTTGCAGATTAAGACACCCCTCGTCCCAAAATCCTTGGTGCAATTTTCAGATTTTTATCGGAAGCACCAAAATCCACCAGCAATATCCCATTCAAGGCTATCCCCCCAAGACCGACAAAAAGCACCTATTACACAATGCAACAAATCAAATAATTGCAGCCAAATGCGGATGCTGTATGGTGAACCGCAAACCAGCCGAAATAAGCACATATTTAGCTTAAGAAAAATATTTTCGACGGCAGGTGTAACTTTCTCAACAAAAAGCTTAAGTAGCGAGGTGAAGACCTATGAATCTTAAAGCAATATTAGCCGTATCCAT
>CAZRGY010000514.1:0-3204 GCA_964599715.1 uncultured Verrucomicrobiota bacterium
TTAAGCACCTTCTTGACTTTTAACAGAAGGTCTTGGCTGCTAAAGGGTTTCTGCAAATAAACCTCGCCAGAACTATCCTCGGAATTCTTCGAACGGACGTAGCCTGATGTACAGATAATGGGCAAATGAGGGAAATTGGGGTGCACTTTCTCGATCAATTCCCGCCCACTCATCTTCGGCATAACCAAATCAGTGATAAGCAAATCGATTCGTTGCCCGTTCTTTTCCAATATTTCTAGTGCCTGCTGGCCGCTGCTCGCCGTCAGCACCCGATAACCAAAAGAAGAAAGCACCATCTCACCCATGGTCAGCAGCAGGTCTTCATCATCGACCATCAAAATGGTCTGCGTACCGCGCAATTCGTCATCATTGTAAACGCGGTCCTGAACGACCCGTTTTTGCGCGGGCAGATAGATACGGAAAGTTGCCCCCTGACCGGGCGAACTGGAGACCGCAATGGAACCGCCATGGTTGGAAACGATACCGTAAACCCAAGCCAACCCCAGACCGCGGTGCCCATACTTGGTGGTGAAAAACGGTTCGAAGATGCGCGGCAAAATCTCTTTGGCAATACCCGGACCGCTATCGAAAACTTCCAGGCAGACATACGAACCCGGAGCCAGCATGGTGGCCCCGTCCTGAGTCGGTTCCAGCACATCGCGGTTGCGGGAGACGATGTTGATGCGACCTTGCTTGCCCACGGCTTGAACGGAGTTCTCCAACACCTTCATCACCGCTTGCTGCATCTTGCCTTCTTCGAAATTGGCCGTGTAGAGCTTGCTCTCGAGATGTAGCTTCCACTCCAAGCCTTCACCGGCAATTCCACGGAAAGATTCCACCCCATTACGCAACAGATCGTTCAGGTTGCCCGCCACCTGCGCTTTGGTGTCTTTTTCTTGGCGGCTGAACACAGCCAGATCGTGAGCGATCTCGGCCGCCTTCTCCGCTGACTTCTCCACTTCAAGCAAAGAGCCACGCCACGGACTATCCGCTGGCAACTTGCGCAAGATGAGCGAGGTATGCCCCAGAACACTGGTCAGAGCGTTGTTGAAATCCAGCGCCACTGTGCGCGTGAGTTGCAAAGCGCAATCCAACTTCTGCTTGTGGACTTGGGCCGGATCCAATGGCCCTTGGGGTGGCCGCTCCGGCTGACGGAAAAACATCGTCGTGTTACCAGTGGGCCCGGGTTCCACCTCTTGAAAAAGTTGCAAAAGACATCCCGCTCCACCCGCTACTTGAGTAGGACAAGAATAGCTGGAGTAAGAATTCTTAACTCCATCCTCACCTTTCAGATGGATGATTGTCGGAGACTGGGATTCCCCAAATGCCTGACGGAGAAATGTCCCGGCGTCTGTGTGGTTGGCCACATCCCACAGTTCAGTAAAAGGGCGTCCAGCAATAGCCTGGCCAAAACTTTTGCGGGCGGCTTCATTCACTTCAGCCACGCGCCCATCCGGCCCGACAGACAGGACCGGCCATGTGGCGTGTCCCAACATATTTATCCAATTTTCATTCATTCCTCACCTTGGCCGACAGCCCTTTTCCTGGCGGCGACTTGGCTTCAACAATCCAACATTACCCATCCTTTTGCGCACGCGCAAACTTCTCTGCAAAAATACGTATAACTTCGCTGTTCCGGTGGCTGTTCAGTTTGCCCATAGCGACCACTTCATCATGGGAGATGGCCTGTTTAGTCAGACCTGCCGCCATGTTCGTCAGGCAGGAAAGCCCAGCCACCCGCATACCGTAACGGCGGGCAACAATAGCATCAGGAACCGTACTCATGCCCACTGCTTGGGCTCCCAACCGCTGAAAAGCCCTAATCTCTGCCGGTGTCTCATAGCTCGGCCCCGATACCGCCAAGTAGACCCCAGAACGTAACTTCACACCGGCATCTTTACCAGCAGAACGTAGTTGTTTTTGCAACCGCATATCGTATGCCGAAGTCAAATCTACGAAATCTTCGAAACTGTTCCAACCCATTTCACACAAAGGGTTTACCCCCATCATGTTCACGTGATCCTCAATTACCATCAGGTCTCCGCAGGACCACCGGGGGTTCAAACAGCCTGCGGCGTTTGTTAATAGCAAGTTCCGGACCCCATAAGCTGCTAAAGTGCGAACGGCAAAAGTAACTTCCGCCATGTCCCCCCGCTCATAGTAATGGACCCGCCCTGCTATCAACAAGACCGGCGCTCCCCCCAGTTCGCCCCATCCCCAGCGTCCTTCATGCCCGGGCACCCGAGGGAGTGGACACCCCGGTATCTTAGCCGCCTTGATCCAACGTCCTTTAAACCCCTCCGCCACGCTACCGAAACCGCTGCCCAGCACGATGGCCAACCACGGTGCCTTAGGGGAGATCCGACGGCAAAAGGCTGCCGCCCGATGTATATCATTGAGTCTTGTGACCTTGCGAGCCATCGAAATGTAACCAGCCGGTAACCTGCCAACTCAAAAGAATCAAGTCCATGTATTGACTAGGGGTGGTTTTTCTGACACCTTGGGAATCTTGTTGTCTCCAGCAAGAGACGCAAGTGACGAACCGGATATATGGCTAAATCGACTCGCAGCAAAACGAACACTAAAACGGCATCAACCCCGCCCCGTTCTCGTGGACGCAAACTAGTATTTGGCAAAGGCGCGGCCACCGAAGCTCCCGCAGCAGCTCCCGCCACAGGCAAGTCCGCTGGCAAAGCGGCGGCCAAAGCGCCCGCTACCCTGCGCGTAGACAAGGTGGACAAGGATAAGGAAGCCGCCCTCGAAGCTTCCGTGCCCCAACGCTTCACCACGGTGGACCTGTTGGAAAAAGTCAAAGAGCTCTCCGACTTGGCCCGCGAGCAAGGTTACCTGACCTACGATGATATCGTGGAAGGTCTCGCCGAGACGCCGCATACGGCTGAGGACCTCGACGAGATCCACCAGCGCCTGAGCAATCTCGACATCGAGATCGTGGACCAGGAGGAAGTGGAACGCGCCAAGCAGACCACCGAAGCCGAAGACGAGGACGAGCGTTCCCGTCTCGACAGCCTGGATGACCCGGTTCGCATGTACATGCGCCAGATGGGCAAGACTCCCCTGCTCACCCGCGAGCAGGAAGTCGAGATCTGCAAGCGCATCGAAGACGCCGAACTCAACGTGAAGCGCATCATCTATTCCTTCGGCTTCACCGCCAAGGAACACATCGCGCTGGCTGAGAAATTGATT
>CAZRGY010000515.1:0-3194 GCA_964599715.1 uncultured Verrucomicrobiota bacterium
TTGCACAAGTCACCGCACAAAGGCTTCAGTGTGGAGTTCGCCCAGCATCGCCAATACGTGCAGGGCGATGAGATCCGGCGGCTGGACTGGAAGATCTACGGCAAGACGGACCGCTTCTACATCCGCGAGTACGAGGAAGAGACAAATCTCCGCGCCACCATCCTGCTGGATATGAGCGGCTCGATGACTTACGGCGGGGAAAATGGCGTGACCAAACATCACTACGCCTCGCGCCTCGCCGCCTGCCTCTCCTACCTGATGATGCAGCAACGGGACAGTGTGGGATTGGTGACGTTTGACACGGCCATCCGCCGCTTCATCCCGCAACCTCGTGCCGCGCATTCATCGGCGCGGGTTGCTCATCATCATCTCGGATTGCTTTGCCACGGTGAAGGACCTCATCACCGCCCTCGCTCATTTCCGCGCGGCGCGACATGAGATCATCCTTTTCCAGATCATGGACCGGGATGAACTGGAATTCCCGTTCCAATCGTGGACGCGTTTTGAATCGTTGGAACAGGCAGACTGGCACCGGATGGTCGAACCGGCGCAATTCCGCGAGGCGTATCTGGAGAATCTGGAAAAATTTCAGAAGGAACTGGTGGATGGTTGCCGGCGGCACCGCATCGACCACGTCCGCCTCATCACTGACCAGCCCTACTCCGAGGCGCTTGCGCAATACCTGACACGCCGGCTGGGACGCGCATGACCTTTCTTAATTTTGTATTGCTCGGTGGCGTGGCGGCGGCATCCATCCCGCTCATCATCCACCTGCTGCATCGCAGCCGCTTCCGCGTGGTGAAGTGGGGTGCTACACACCTGATGGATGCCGCGCTCATCAAGAATTCGAAGCGCATCCGCATCGAGCAATTGCTGCTGCTCATCCTGCGTTGCCTCATCCCGGCCGTGCTCGCGTTCTGCATGGCGCGCCCGGTGCTCAGCCAATTGGCGGCGCTGGCCGGGGCCTCCAAGACCTCCATCGTGCTGATGCTGGATAACAGCTATTCGATGGAATCTGGCGGCAAGGACAATGGCAACTTCGTCCAAGCGCGGAACACCGCCAGCCAGATCATCACGAGCCTGGGCCGCGGCTCGGATGTGGAAGTGATCCTGATGGCCGGTGACAACCCGGAACTGGAAGCGATACCAAATTTTGATCTCTCGCGTTTGGGCAAGGCGGTGAGTGAACTCGACGCCGGCTATGGCAAGGCGGATGTGGCGGGCTCCTTCGAAAAAGCCGCCGCCATGCTCGGCAAGATGCAGAACACCTACCGGCAGATCGTGGTGGTGAGCGATTTCCAGAGAATCAGTTGGGCAGATGAAGATGCCCCGGCGCGAGCCCGCTCGTCTGAGTTACTCCGGGCCATGCCGCTTCCGCCACAGGTCACCTTCGTACAGCAAGGCGTGGAAGGCCGTGACAATGTGAGCGTGGAATCACTTGATTTCTCCCGGCTCATCGTCGGCGTGCGCCAGCCCATCCAGGTGAGGGCGAACCTGCGCAATTTCGGCGACCGCACTTACTCGGAGTTGCGCGTCTATTTCCGGGTGGATGGCACGGAGAAAGGCGCCTCGCAGATCTCTCTCGGACCCGGCGAACGGCAACAGGTGCTGTTCTCGCACGCGTTTGAAACCGCCGGTTCGCATGTCATCGAAGTCGTGGCCGATGCGGACACCTTGAAGGCGGACAACAGTTATCAGGCAGCAATCCCGGTCTGGGACACAGTGCCCGTGCTGCTCTTCAATGGCGCGCCGAGTGTGGAACCACTGAAGGGCGAGACGGACTTTCTGGAGATCGCCTTACAACCGTTCGGTCAATCCAAATCCGACTTGACCGACCTAATCACCACCAAAGTGATCGATGAGGAACGCGACCTGAAGGTGGAGGATCTGCCGAAATATCGCACCATCGTCCTCGCGAATGTGCGCCAACTCAGTGACCGCTGGGTGCGCGCTCTGAAGGAGTTTGTGAACAATGGTGGTGGCCTGCTCATCTTCCCCGGCGACCGCATCGACACCACTTGGTACAATCGTGTATTGGCGAATGATAACGGCCTCCTCCCCCTGCCCTTGGCCTCGATCAGCACCAGCAGCACAGGTCAAAAGAGCACGAAGATCATCTCGCAGAATTATGCCCACCCGGCCATGGAGATGTTCAACGATCCGCGCAACGGCAACCTCTCCGATGGCGAGATCACTTCGTGGTTCAAGCTGGCCGAACGCAAAGAGGAACAGAGCATCAATGTGCTGGCGCGTTTGGAAACGGGTGAACCTTTCCTCGTAGAAAAGAAGTTGGGCGAAGGCCGCATCATCCAGTGTGCCATCCCATGTGATGCGGATTGGAGCAATCTGCCGGTGCGCTCGTTTTATCTGCCGCTCACGCAACGGCTCGTGGTTTATCTCGCCTCCACCATCTTTCCTCCGCGCAATTTCGAGGTGGGCAAACCGGCAGCGGTGTTCCTGGACAAAGCGGACATCGGCAAGAAAGCGATGATGCTCGACCCGGCCGGGCAGAAGTATGATGTGACGGTCGCGGATAAAGGCACGCGCGGATTGGCCGAGTTCACCGCCACCCAGCGACCCGGTCAATACTTGCTGACCGCCCCGGATGGTAAGGTGACGCATTTCATCGCCAGCACTTCGCGGGATGAAGCCGACCTATTGCTGCTCAGTGAAGCGGAAAGTGAGGCGGCGGCGAAACCGTTTGAAGCAAAGGTCATCTCGTCCTTTAAGGAATTTCAGGAACTGGACCGCAGCCGTCGTTTCGGCAGCGAGCTGTGGCGTCCGTTGATGTGGCTGGTGCTGGCGATGCTGTTCAGCGAGCTGTTCCTGCAACAATGGATCACCAGGAGGCGCCGATGAGTGACAGCACCGTCTTACGCCTAAACGGTGACTGGACCGTTTGGTCCACGCTGATCTTGGCTGTCCTGATCTCCGGGTTTGCCTGGTGGCTGTATTGGCGGGAGACGCGCACGCGCAAAGGCATCTTGCGGTGGTTCCTACCCACCCTGCGTTCACTGGCCATTTTCTGGCTTCTGCTCATGCTGGCCGGACCGGTGCTGCATCACGCTTGCGGCGAGTCTGTCGGTGCCGTCCGCGGGGTGTACAAGTAGACCGACGGTTACCCCGTCTTTCCCAACAATGTGCCGGCCGGCGCGTTCAGGGGCTATGGCAGTCCGCAATCCGGCTTCGCCGTC
>CAZRGY010000516.1:0-3193 GCA_964599715.1 uncultured Verrucomicrobiota bacterium
TGAACACGATCGAAGCGAAGACGTCCGTGAAGTTCTCGGAGCTGTTCACGAACGCGGTGAGCCGCACGGAGGTGGTGGTGACGTTCCTCGCGATGCTGGAGCTCATCCGTCTGAAGCGGGTGATGATCACGCAGCCGGAGCCTTTTGCGGATATCGAGATCAGCAAGAACGTGGTGAATGAAGCCACGCCGACGAACCTGGTGACGAATATCGACGGCGCGAACCAGAACAACCAGCCCACCGGCGAGGCGGCCCCTGAAGCGGCAGCTGAAACCGCCACGGCTGAGGAGACGGCGGAACCGGCAGCGGAAGCCGTCGCGACCGAGGCCGCAGCCATCGATGAAACGACCGCCCCGGTGGATGAGCCGATCCGCACGGACGAGCCGGCCCAATGATTTCCCCGACCATGGAACTGAAACAAATTCTAGAAGCCATCCTGTTCGCCGCGCAAAAGCCGCTGAGCTTGAAAGAGCTGCGCGATATCTTCGCGACCACTGCCAACAACTCGGAGGACGAAGCGGTCCGGGCCTTCAAGAAAGTGAAGGACGAGGAGCTGGAGCAGTTGTTGCAGGCGCTGGAGCAGGAGTATGAGGAAGCCGCGCGGACGTATCGCCTGCGGTGCGTGGCCGGTGCGTGGCTCTTCGTGAGCCAGCCGGAGTATGCGCCGTGGATCAAGACCCTGGTGGGCGAGAAGGTGCGCCCGCCGCGCTTGTCCGCCCCGGCGTTGGAGACGTTGACGATCATCGCGTATCGCCAGCCCATCACGCGCTCGGAGATGGAGCAGATCCGGGGCGTGTCCGTGGATGGCACGGTGCAAACGCTCTTGGAGCGTGGCTTGGTGGAGCAGAGAGGTCGCGCAGAAGTGGTCGGTCGCCCGGCGCTTTACAGCACCACGCCGGTGTTCTTGGAATATTTCGGGCTGGCCTCCGTGGAAGACTTGCCGGATGCGAGCGAGCTGCGGCGTATCCCGGTCACGAAGCCGGAATCCCTGCTGACAGTAGATGCGGGATTGGCCACAGCCCCGCCGGATGAACAGGCGCCTGCCACCGCCGGTGAGGCCAACGAAGTGCCGGCCGAAGCTGCCGCTGAAGAAACGCCCACGGAAGCGCCGGCTGAAGCCGCTCCCGCCACAGAAGAAGAGCAACCGAAGTCTTAATTTTTCATGAGCCTCTCTGAACATCGTCAGGCAATCGACAAATACGACGCCCAGATCGTCGCCCTGCTGAACGAGCGCACCAAGCACGTGCTGGCCATCGGCGAGATCAAGATCAAGGCGGGCGAGGAGATCTATGCGCCGCATCGTGAGCGCGCCGTGTTCCAGCGCATCTGCAAGCTGAACACCGGCCCGATCACGGACACGTCATTGCAGGCCATCTACCGCGAGATCATGTCCAGCGCGCTCTCGCTGGAGAAGTCGTTGACCATCGCGTATCTCGGACCGGAAGCGACCTTCACGCATCAGGCGGCCATCCAGCGTTTCGGCGCCAGCCTGAAGTATGCCTCGCAGAAAACGATCTCCGATGTGTTCAGCGAAGTCGCGAAGGGCCGCGCGGATTACGGCGTGGTGCCGGTGGAGAATTCCACCGAAGGCGTCGTCACGCACACGCTCGACATGTTCGTGGATAGCGACCTGAAGATCGTCTCCCAGATCGTGCTGCCCATCTCGCATTGCCTCGTGAGCAAAGGGAAGAAGGAGCAGATCAAGAAGCTCTACGTGCATCCGCAGACGCTCGCGCAATGCCGCGGGTGGATCCAGAAGAACCTGCCGCACGCGGAACTCATCGAGACCTCATCCAACGCGCGCTCGGTCGAATTGACCGCTGCCGAGAAGAAGACCGGCGCCATCGCGGGTGTGCTCGCGGCGGAGAAATACAATGTCCCCATCCTGGAGCATGACATCCAGGACAACTCGGCGAATGCCACGCGCTTCCTCGTGCTGGGCCGCCAATGCAGCCCGCCCACGGGCCGCGACCGCACCAGCCTGATGTTCAGCATCCTGGACAAGGCGGGTGCGCTGCATTCCTCGCTCGCGCCGTTCCGCCGTTACAAGCTGAACATGACGAAGATCGAATCCCGCCCGAGCAAGCGCAAGGCGTGGGAATACTTCTTCTTCGTGGATGTGGACGGGCACATGAAGGACAAGAAGCTGGCGAAGGCGCTGGAGCAACTCGCCACGCACTGCAGCTTCCTGAAGGTGCTCGGCTCGTATCCGAACCTCGAATAGCGAGCGGGCGATACACGGGCCTGCGGCGTTACCCGCAGACCCGCGCCAGAGCAAAGCATCAGGCGTACAGCTTCCGCAGCACCTGCGCGTTATAGCTGCGCGTCAGGCCATCGTGGGATTTCACCTTCAGCGAGCCCTTCACGATCTCGATCACCACGCCGGTGAAGCCGTTGATCTCCACATGCGCACCGAAAGTGCACTGGGGATAATTCTCCATCGCCATGAACTCGGTGATCTGTTTCACCGGGGTGTTGAAATCCGGTTCCGTGATCACTTGGCGCGGCGGCGCATCCGCTGCGGGTGCCGGGGTCGGGCTCTTGTAGGTGGGCCGTGAGGGACGCTCTTCCTTCTTGGGCTGCGGACCATAGACGCGCTTGAGCACATTCGCATTGAAGCGTTGGGAGCTGCCATGGCGCGCTTTTACCCGGAGCGTTTTGTCTGCGAGTTCCACCACCACCCCGGTGAAGCCGCCGATGTCCAGATGCACTCCCAGCAGGCACTTCGGATAATCCGGCTGCGTCACGAAATCACTGATCGGCAACGCGGGCCCGTCAAACTTCGCCTCCGCCACCAGCGTGTCGTCCTCCTCTGCGGGGGAATGCACTTCATCCTGTTCCTCATCGTCCGCGCCGTCCGTCGCGCTGCGATAGGAATCGCGCACGGGCTCCGGCGGCGTGGGGCGCGGGGCCGGGGCGTAAAGTTTCTTGAGCACATTCCCGTTGTAGCTCTGGGTCACCCCGTCCTTGGAGCGGACCTTCAGGGATTGATTCACGATCTCCGTCACCACACCGGCGAGGCCGCCGATCTCGACGAATTCGCCCAAGGCGCTTTTGGGGAAATCCGGTTCCACGACCACTTCCGTGATGGGGCGGGGAGTGCCGTTATAGCGGGGATCCTCGGTCGGCTGGGCCGCCGGGGTTACGTCTTCTGCATCTGCGTTATCAGGCATAATCGGATACTGCATGAGCC
>CAZRGY010000517.1:0-3192 GCA_964599715.1 uncultured Verrucomicrobiota bacterium
TCAGCCGATTCTGCACTCCATCCATTGACCACTGCGCGGCTTGAGGTATTTTTACGCCCATGAAAACTCTACTCGTGGCTCTCTCAATGTTGTGCGTTGGCTGGAGCGCTTCGGCGGCCATCCAGGCCAAGGCGGTCGAATACAAAGACGGCGATACCGTCCTCGAAGGCTGGCATGCCTACGACGACGCCATCAAAGGCAAACGCCCCGCTGTTCTCGTGGTGCATCAGTGGAAGGGCCTGAGCGATTACGAGAAGAAACGCGCCGAGATGCTCGCCAAACTCGGCTACAACGTCTTCTGCTTGGACATCTATGGTAAGGGCATCCGCCCGAGCACGCCCAAAGACGCCGGTGCCATGGCCGGTAAATACAAGAACGATCGCGCCCTCTATCGCCAACGGCTCATGGCGGGCCTCGCTATCCTCAAAGGCGACAAATTTACCGATACGGCCAATATCGGTTCCATCGGCTACTGCTTCGGCGGCACCGGTGTCTTGGAGCTCGCCCGCAACGGAGCCGAGGTCAAAGGCGTCGTGAGTTTCCACGGCGGCTTGGCCACCCCGACCCCCGAGGACGCCAAGAACATCAAAGCCAAAGTGCTCGTCTGCCACGGCGCGGATGATCCGCATGTGCCGCCCGTGGAAGTCGCTGGTTTCGAGAAAGAGATGCGCGATGCCAATGTAGACTGGCAGCTCGTCGCCTATGGCAACGCCGTCCATTCCTTCACAGATTGGAACGCCGGTAACGATAACGCCAAAGGCGCCGCTTACAATGCCAAGGCTGATAAAAGATCGTGGGAAGCCATGAAAACCTTCTTTTCTGAGATTTTCTCAAAGTAAGATTTGAGATAAGATTAACGATAACGTTGCAAACGTGAAAGTTTGCAGCGTTTTTCATTTATACGCCTAACTATCTCTCTAGTAATAAGTTACACTGTGAAAATTCATTTTCTCACGTAAAATTGTCGTCGCACTTTTCCTCATTTTTACAACTGGCATTTGACTGGCTTTATCCAAGGTTTAGGTTGGAGTGCAAACTATGCTCAACCGCGTGAGAGGGAGTAAACGTATGGCTTGGACGTTTCTGGCAATCGTTGTGGGATTCATCGCCGTTAGGGTGATAATTGCGGTCGTTTCGCCGCGATCCATCAGGATCCGACCGGCGAATGGCCAGCTCGCCGAGTGCCCGGCAAGCCCCAACTGTGTGAGCAGCCAGGCGGAGCGCGCCGAGCAAAAAGTAGAGCCCCTCAAGTATTCCGGCTCAATGGAAGAAGCCAAACTGCGCCTGCGCCTGGTCATCGAGGGCATGCCCGGCACCAAAGTGCTGCAAGATGACCGCGTCTACATGCACGTGGAGTATCAGACCATGGTCTTCGGTTTCATCGACGATGTGGAATTCCTCGTGGACGATACCCGCAAACTCATCCACCTCCGCTCCGCCTCCCGCCTCGGCTACTCCGACCTCGGCACCAACCGCCGCTGCGTCGAAACCATCCGCCGCCTCTTCGAAAACGTGAAATAACCCTTTCACGCAGCATATCAGCCTAAGAATCCCCTTTTTTCGCCTCGCCGCCTGCCTGTCCCGGAGTTTTGGTCGGGGTTTGCGGCCATCACAATGAATCCAATGTTCCACGTGGAACATCCCTAAAGTCCGTCATGTACTATATATAGTACAGATACTCAGGTAAGGGAATTGGCCCAAAGGGCCAAAAGAACCCAGCCCAAGGCAGACTGCTCAGAGTCTGCCTTGGGTAGGAATCATCATACGAAAGAGCGGCCTGAAGGGCCGCCAGAATTTCAATACCCCACCCGGACAAGAGAATTTCCAATCCGCTCCTCCACCAAGAACCAAGGGATAGAGCAGGGGACTTATAACCCCCTTTGCGCCCTTTGCGTTCTCTGTGATTGATTACCCCATTGTTCCACGTGGAACATAGGGTAGGGCAGCGCTGTCCTCAGCGCGCCGCCGCCGAAGCCTGAAGATTCTCGTCATGCTATGCTGTCTTGACGTCCAAATATCCACGCAAGGAGCGTTTCAGCAGGAAAAATAACCGACTTTCGGGCGATTACTCCCTTCAAAAGCTCCTTTTTGCGCCTTCCTGCCCCGGCGTTTTGGTCGGGGCTTGCGGCCAATCCCATTGTTCCACGTGGAACACCCCTAAAGTCCGTCATGTACTATATAGCACCAGATACTCAGGATGCTAATTGGCCCAAAGGGCCAAAAGAACCCAGCCCAAGGCAGGTTGCTCAAAATCTGCCTTGGGTAGGAATGATGATAGGGTAGCGGCCTGAAAGGCCGCCAGAATTCCAATACCCCAACCATACAAGAATAGCCAACCCTCCGCTCTATCCTCTCACCAAGAAACCAAGAGATAGAGCAGGGGACTCATAATCCCTAGGTAGTATGGGTGAGAACAAATCGGTCATCCCCTTTTTGCGCCTTCTGCGCCTCTTTGCGGCCAATCCCATTGTTCCACGTGGAACAATGGTTTACTCCGAGTCGGAGTAAACGCCTCTGCTCACAGATCCCCGCAACAGGAGTTATGCGCGCTCGGTCCTTCGAAGTGTTCCGCCGCCCCGCAAGCATCCTCATCCCCACAGCTACCCGCCTCCGTCGGCGCACCCACCGGGGCAGGGGGCGGCACCGGGACGGGGTTGCCCGATTACGATGCGCCCGAGTTCCCGCGCTTCATGGCGACCATGAGCAGCGTGACATCCGCCGGGGAGATGCCCGAGATGCGGAGCGCCTGGCCGAGCGTCGCCGGCTGGATCTTCGCCAGCTTCTGCCGCGCCTCCGTCCGGAGACTCGGAATCTTCGCGTAGTCCAGCCACGGCGGGATCTGCTTATCCTCCATCGTGCGGAACTTCGCCACCTCTTCCTCCTGGCGCTCGATGTAGCCCGAGTACTTGTGCAGGATATCGATCTGTTCCTTCACCTCCGCGCTCAGGGCGGGGTTCTGGTTCGCCTCCGGCAAATCCTTATACTCCACCTCCGGCCGTAGCAGCATCTGGGAAAGCGTCAGCGTGCCCACCCGGGTGGACTTCAGCCGCGCCATCTCCTCGGCGATCGCCGCCTGCTTCGCCACAAACTGGTCGTAGTTCCGCTTCGGCAACAGCCCGATGTCGTAACCGAGCTGCGACAGGCGCGCATCGCAATTATCCTGCCGCAAGAGCAGGCGATACTCCGCCCGCG
>CAZRGY010000518.1:0-3191 GCA_964599715.1 uncultured Verrucomicrobiota bacterium
GTTTCTTCACATCCCAGCCTTGCTGCCGAAAAGTCACCGCCAACCAATCGAGCAACTCCGGATGCGACGGCGGCTCACCTTGCGAACCAAAATCTCCCGCCGTCTTCACGAGGCCGGTGCCGAAGAATTGCTGCCAGAAACGGTTCACCGTCACCCGCGCCGTGAGCGGATTCTCCGGGGCGATGAGCCACTCCGCCAGATCCAGCCGGTCCGGCAGTTCACTGCGCGCCTTGAGCTTCGGGAATACCGCGGGTGTGCCCGGCGTCACCTTCTCGCCCGGCTGGTCATACTGCCCGCGGATCATCACAAACGCCTCCCGTTTCTCCGGCAGGTCCGCCATGATGAAGGTCGCATCGATGCTCTTCTCCAGCTCGGCCTTCTTGTCATCGAATGGCTTCCGCTCCGCCCGCAGCGGGTCAAAGACCTCGCTCGTCATCTGGCAGATGTTCTCGAAATAATAATCGCGCAACCGTTGATGCTGTTCCGGCTTGCGGTCCTCCGGCTTCACTGAGCGCAGGATGTTCTTCACATCATCCGGCACATCTCTCACCACTTTCCCCTGGTTGTTCTTCAACCAGAGGGCGAGGGAGTAATTCTGGTCATTGGCCGGGTCCACCGTGTAGCTCACCCCCATCTTGTCCCAATACACCGTGCCGTCATGTTGCGTGAAGGCCAGTCCGCTGAACTTCGTCCCCGCCTTCAGCTTCAACTTCGCGATATCCACCTCCAGCCGCACCCACTCACCCGCCTTTGGCAACGGCCCCATCACCAACCGCTCCACCGTGCCGACCTTGCCGAAGTCGATCGAATTCGTCTCGCCCCACAAAGCGCGATGCGACCACGAGCCCGTGTTGAACTGCAGCATCACACCCTTCGGCGGATTCTTCGGGTCGATATAGACATGGGCAAAGATCTTGCCTTTCGTCGGCACAAAGAGCGGCTTAGACAAGCCATCGAAGTAATCCTGCACCGTCCCTTTGCCTGAACGCGTCAACGCGCGCTTCCCGCTCTTCACCGGTCCCTCACCGCTCGTTACCCATTTCAGCGCATGATTCTTCTCCGTGTGTTTCGGCTTCGCGCCCTCCGGCAGATCATCATCCACCCAAACGGTCTCGATGGTCTTCTTCTCCGGCTTCGGGTCTTGCTCGGCCGGGTCTTCATACTTCAAGTCCTTCAGCGCCGCCTTGATCTTCAAGTTCACCTTCGCGATCTCCGCGTTGTATTCTTTGAGTTCCTTTTCCTGCTTCGGCGTCGTGAGCTTGAGGATGGGTGGGGTCAGCAGGATGTTGCCATCCATCGCCGGGTCCGCCGCGCTGTTGAAGAAGGCATACATCTGGTAGAATTCCTTCTGCGAGATGGGATCGAACTTGTGGTCGTGACACTGCGCGCAACCCGCCGTCATGCCCATCCACACCGCCACCGTCGTCTCGGTCCGGTCCACTGCATAGCGGAACACATACTCTTCCTTGATGGACCCGCCCTCGCTCGTCGTCACGTTGCAACGGTTGAAGCCCGAGGCGATCTGCTGCTCACGTGTCGCGTTCGGGATCAGGTCACCCGCGATCTGCCATTTCGTGAACTCGTCGAACGGCAAGTTCTCGTTGTAAGCCCGCACCACCCAGTCACGATACGGCCACATCGAGCGCTCGTTATCCAGGTGCAATCCATGCGTATCGCCATAGCGCGCTGCATCCAGCCAGTAACGCGCCATGTGCTCGCCATAACGCGGCGACCGCAGCAACCGCTCCACCACCTTCTCATATGCATCCGGCGATTTGTCCGCGAGAAACTCATCGATCTCCTTCGGTGTCGGTGGCAGGCCGATGAGATCAAACGTCACGCGCCGGATCAGCGTCACCTTGTCCGCCTCATCGCTCGGCTTGAGTTTGTGCTCGGCCAGTTTGGCCGCGATGAAATTATCGATACCGTTCCGCGCCCACTTCTCGTTCCGTATCTCCGGCAGAGCCGCCAGCTTCGGGGCTTCATACGCCCAATGCCCCTCGAACGCCGCCCCTTCCTCGATCCACTTCTTGATCAGCGCGATCTGGTCCGGCTTCAATGTCTTGTGCGTCTCCGGTGGTGGCATCAGGTCGTCTTCATCCTTTGTGATGATACGCCGCCAAACCTCGCTCGCCTTGATATCGCCCGGCTTCACCGCCTGATACCCGCCCAAATCCTTCAAGATGCCGTCCTGCGTATCCAACCGCAGCTTCGCCTTGCGCGTCTGCTCATCCGGCCCGTGGCAATGGAAGCAATTATCCGAGAGAATCGGTCGGATATCGCGATTGAAGTCCACGCTCGCCGTCTTGGCCGCGGCCGGGAAGCTGACCACCGACAATCCCAACACCGCGCAAATCGCCAGTAAGACGAGTCTCCGCGCGCTCTGCATATGACAAAGTGTGCTCATGAATGGCTAATACCGATTATCTTAGACGCAACTCGCCCGCCTCGCCATGCAGTTTTTTCCTCCCCCCATGTAATATCGTCGCCAAAAAAATCGTCCTCGTCCTGAACCCCGGACCGATTAGGTCGGGGCGCCCTTGGTAAGGCCGCCTCCATTTTGGAGTGCGGAGGCTTGCCTCCGCTTTCCGCCCAACGTGCCTTGGCACGTCGAACCAAAGTGCTGCCGGCATCTTGCCGGCAGTCCCCTCCTTCAGCGCCCTCCCGCCGCAAACCTCCACTTCACTCGAAGTTCGAAGTTGGGCGTTCGATGTTGGATGTTTCCTCATCTCTCCTAGTTCCCTTCATGCTTCTTAATTCTAAATCTGATCTTCATGCCTCCAACCTATCAGGGGACCCCGGACAACCGCTGTCCATGGCCCCCTTGATCGAAAAATAATTTCGCACATTTAAACCACACAAAATCAACCGCTTACATCAGAAAGCTCTAACCCTGAAAAAACTTTATAACATCTCACGCCTTCTTCGTCCGATACCCGTTGCTGGTAGCACCAATCGCCATCTGTTAATTGTTTTGCGGTCCATGACATATTTGCATCTCAGTCCACTTCGGCTTCGCCACCGATGTAGAATTCAAGAACCTCTCCTTCCGCGGCATCAAATAACAGAGCGATAACGCTACGCCGAAGCACGCTGTCCGTGCTGCTGGCTTCCAGCCGGCAGTCCGCCGAGGTCCGTCGTTACCAACAGCGCACCTACACCTCTTGCCATACCATCCCGACAGGCGTATA
>CAZRGY010000519.1:0-3170 GCA_964599715.1 uncultured Verrucomicrobiota bacterium
GACTACCAGCCTGCAAATGGAGTTGTATTCGACTCAATCTGCATCACCAGCGGCGGGTGGTCCAAATGACCAACCAAGGCGAAAACTTCCTTGGCCGTCTGTCCTGTAGCGAGCAACTGGTCCCCATCAAGGGCGATCCACAAGCCGGCAAAACGAGTACGATTCTCCTTGAGCCATCGAGCTTCTTTCTGTTGTCGCGTCCGTTCATGAAACTGGGCACTCAATTTCTGCAAATCGACGATGGTCGGTCTCGATCGGATGGGCGCAATAGCCGGTCTATCTCCGAAGGAAACCTGCGGCGGAAACCTGGGAGGATCCTGATCGCGGATTATCTCAGGCACAAAGGGGCTTCCCCCAACAATAGTCTTCAGCCGCTGACTGAAGGGGCGAGAGGGTACTGCGGTCGAAGAATGTCCCACCGTCAGGCACTTGTCGAGGAGTGAATTGGCTACCACCATCCCTACCCTATTCTACTTCGGAAATTCCGAGCAATTTCAGCGCCTCTCGCTCATCCTGCAGGACTTGGAGTGCGATATCGGCGATCCCAACATCGGAACCAAACCTGCGCTGCAACTTGAGATAGACAGCATCGGGATGCCGCACGGACTTGTCCAGCGTCAGCGACGCATCCTCCTTGTGCAGAGAAAGTCCGCAAAAGCTCCAATTGCCAACCTTGTCCAGGTCCACCCATTGACGAGTGGCGGCTTCAAAATCTGGTCCTCGCGAGACGATGTGGAACTCAAGCTCAGAAGTCTGCGAAGCAAGGGTGCATTGCATGACTTTTCCGATGATGTCGGAAATGAGTTGGAAGATTTCCACTATTTTTGGGGCCGTTTGCCAGGTTGGTTCCTTGGCAAGATAGAGCACTTGATCCAGACCAACTACTACGGCAGAAGTAATCGATGGGATCGCAATGGTGAGCGAAACTTCTCCCAGAGTCTTCGCCTCGTTGGCAAAAGCAAAATCGTTCAGACTCACCCCATATCGCTTCAATTCGCCTGTGAGCGGAGCAATTAAGGGATTCGGAATAATCCATCGTTCCGCCCAGTTTGAGGCATAGCTTTGCTTCAGTTGAAAATAGGCATCGCGGGTTCCGAACGCTTTTTCTGATTGCTCCACGAGAATGATTCTAGCGTTGTCAACCGCACTCTGGTGACGCCCATTCTAATTGCAAGTGCTGGCGAGAACCCCCCCTAGTCGTTCCAGACCGCCGCCCCCAGCGGCAGCTCATTCAGCTCGGCCCTCGCATTGCGCCACGCCGGATAATGTTTTGTCATCAGCACCAGAAACTGCTCGCTGTGCGTCGGGGCAATCAGGTGCAGCATCTCGTGCACCACCACATACTCGAGCAAATCCTTCGGCTTCTTCACCAGCTCCGTATTCAACCGGATCCTTCGCGCCCGGTGATTACAGCTCCCCCACTTCGTCTTCATCCGCTGCAAGAAATACCCGCTCACCTTCACACCCAGCCTCGGCTCCCACTTCTCAATCAGCTTCGACACGGCAGCATGCAGCAAAGCCTTATGCCACTCATGCACGATCGCCTCACGCTTTGCCCGGTCCGCCCCCGGCCGCACACGCAACACAATCCTCCGGTGGTCGAGCCTCACCCCAGTCTTCGCTTCTTCCTCCTCGACAGTCAGCAGATAACGCCTTCCCCACAAATAATGACTCTCACGCTCAACAAAGTTGCGGGGCGTCTCCCGCGCCTGCCCCCGCAGCGCGGCCTGCTGATCCCGAATCCAACCCAGCTTCGACACCGCATAGGCGCGAGCCACCTCAGCCCGGGTCCCCATAGGAGCCACCAGCGTCACGCGTCCATTCGGCGGATGCACCGACAAGTGAACATTCTTGATGTCCTTGCGCGTCACCGTCACAGCGATTTCGCCAATTTGAATCGTCTCTGTCATTACGATTCCTGCCCTAATACCCCGGCTGATTCTTGATCAACTCAAACAACGCGAGCGTCGCCGCGCCGGTCCCGCTCCAGCAATGGAAACAGTGCATTCAGCACTTGCGATTCTCGCGTGGAGTCGCCCTTCCAACCCGCCGGCGCTCGTTCCCGCATCACCAGATCGATTTCGAGCGCCAGCTCGGCCAATTCTTCCGCCGGCCGGACCCGCTCGCCCCCCAGAATCCGCGGCAGATTGCTAAAGACCACCGTTGCTTCGCGTTTCCCGTGCAGCTCAGCCGGTACACCTGCCTCAGGTTTCTTTGCCGCCAGTTGCCTTACCAGCGCCTCAGCCTTCTTGAGAAACTCTTCATAGGCCGCCGTATCCGCCCGGCTCTGCCGGATCAAATCGTCCAGCAGCTTCGACATCTGATCATAGAAACGGGGATCCGTCAGTTGGTCCCGAATGATGGTCTTGCGTACGTTGTTAATGATTCCTTCAGCGATGCCGTTCTGCGAAAGCTTGCCCTTCTCGTTCAGCTTCTTCGCAATCGCGTCGTGGATCCCAGTCTCGATGATCAGCTCGGTCAACGACATCTCTTCCAGCTTGCCCAGCCCCACTGCCTGCTCAGCGTGGATATATGTATTCAACAGATGCCGCATGTCCGCCTCAAACGGCTTGATGTCCAGCTCCTCCCCCGAGTGCTTTTTCACCGCAGACCGCAACTCCCCATAGAACTCAACCTCCTGCTGCAACCGCGCCGCCTCCGCCTCGGAATATCCCGCTTCCGCCAGATGCTGCGCAATATCGGCAAACGCCCGCACAAAGCTAGCCACCGTCTTGTAAAACGAAATCCGCAGCGCCTCGGTCTCGTTCAGCGCCTCCGGGTTAGCCGCATCACCGCAGAAATAGTGCAGGTACTGCTCCATCTCCCGCGGCAGCGCCACCGGCTCACACAGATAGCTCAGCGCCTCGCGCGCCGCCTCCACCTGCTTCCGGCCCTCACCCAGCCAGTCCTTCAGGTGAACATTGTTTTCCCCGCCGCCGCCTTCATCAATGTCCAGTTCGTCAGAGTTATAAACTGCGATGGCCTGCTGCACGTCGCCAAACAATTCCTTGTAATCGACAATGTGCCCGTATTCCTTGTCCTCCCCATCCAGCCGATTCGTCCGGCAGATCGCTTGAAACAGGTTATGGTCGCGCAGCTCATTGTCGAGATAAATGTAACTGCAACTGGGCGCATCAAAACCCGTCAGCAGCTTGCTCACCACAATCAGC
>CAZRGY010000520.1:0-3168 GCA_964599715.1 uncultured Verrucomicrobiota bacterium
CGGCGTCATGAATTCTTTCATCCCTTCCAGCATTTTCTTGCGCACGTCGGCGAGCTCCTTTTGTGTATCGCTATCGATGTAGCCACCGGCCTCCGCGTAAATCCTGCTGCGCTCTTCACTGAATTTCTTGTCCAGTTCCTTGATCTTGTCCCGTTGCTCCTGGGTGAGGAAAGCCAGTTGCTTGTCCCGGGTATCTTCAAAGCTGCTAAAAGCCTTGCGCATCTCCGACTCATCCACTCCCAGCAACTCCTTGATCAGCTCAGAACGTTCCTTATACAAGGCCGTCACTTGCGCCGCCTTTTCCGGATCGCGCTTCTGCGAGCGGCTGCCCATATCCGAGACCCAGAACAGATCCGGTCGATACGTCGGCTGGCTCGATCACGTTCGTCACCACTTGCGGGGCCTGTGTCCGCTTCTTCTCAAGATCACGAGCGGGACTTCCCACCATCGCAACCGATCCCGCTACTGCCTCCGGTGATGTTGGCTTTGGGGAAATGAGATAAGCGATGCCCAGCCCGGCATTCAGGCAGATGGAAACCAGCAATATCACCTTGGAGGACATGATCGTTTATATATTTCACTCCGGCCTATTTCTCAAGCCGGTAGTTTGGAACTCCTTTACCGTCTCCTTTCAACTCTGTTAAACACCGGCGCGTTCAAAATGTTTCCCCCTGCTTTGGGTTGCACACAAGTTGCTTGTCGAAAGGCTGTTAGGCATTTCAGTTTTTCACCGCACCCGCCTCTGACTTCAGGACAAGGTACCTTCTCACGCCTGACCCTAGTAAATCTCAATCCCGCTTCCTTGAATCTTCGGCTGCCAGTCTGCACTCTCACTCCCATACTTTGATGCACACTATCGCCCTAGCCTGTCACGCCATGGCCACACGATTTGAATTCGTGTTGCAAGGGGCTGATGCGGTCGCTTTGCGGGCAGCGGGTGAGGAGGCCATCCGTGAGATCGAACGGCTCGAAAGCCAGCTCAGCATCTATCGTCCTGCCAGCGAACTCAGCCAGCTGAATACGCGGGCAGCCCATGAGGCGGTGCGCGTGGAACCGCGGCTTTTCAAACTGCTTCAGCGCGCCCGTAAGTTATCGGAGGAAACCGGTGGAGCGTTTGATATCACCGTAGCGCCGCTAATGCGATGCTGGGGACTGATGCAAAAGGAAGGGCGGGTGCCTTCGCCCGAAGAACTTGCGGCGGCTCGTGCGAATACCGGCTGGCACCACTTGGAGCTGAACGAACATGATTTCACCGTGCGCTTTCATGCCGATGGGCTGATGCTGGACCTCGGTTCCATCGGCAAAGGCTACGCCTTGGAAGAAGCGGCCGATCTCTTACGGGAAGCCGGAGTGACGAGTGCGCTGTTGCACGGCGGCACCAGCACGGTTTATGCGCTCGGCCAACCACTTGGTGCCGAGGCATGGTCGATAGCGTTAGCCGATCCAAAAACCGAAGCCGGTCGCTTCATCGCCACTTCATCGGAAACTGTTCGCGCCCGTTTCTCGCCCTTGGCCACAGTCCAACTGCGCGATGAATCCCTTTCGCTATCGGCCGTATGGGGCAAATCGTTTGCCACGCCCGAGAAGACTTACGGCCACGTCATCGATCCGCGTTTGGGCGAACCGGTGGAAGGTGCGTTGATGGCCGCCTGTGTGTTGCCCTCGGCCGCCGATACCGATGCTCTTTCTACCGCTTTGCTGGTCGGCGGCATCCCGGAATGGGAGAAAATCACCAGCCTGAACCCAACCATGCGCGCCTTGGTGGTAGGGCGCTATGAAGAGGGGGATCTGCCGGAGATACGGAGCCTAGCGATTGAGCCCGGTGAGTGGCACTGACGTCTCGTGAAGCGGCAGGAAAATGCTCATGGTCGTGCCTTTCCCCAAGGTTGACCGGATGCGCACAGTACCCCGATGCGTCTCGGCCACACGGCGAACGATCATCAGCCCCAAGCCGGTGCCTTTGCCCTTGGTGGTATTGAGCAGCGAAGTGAAAGCCCGCTGCCGTTGCTCTGCTGACATGCCCGAGCCGGTGTCTTTGAAGTCGATGACCACATGCGTGGGCGTGGGTGACGTGCGCGGCAGGCGAATGGTTCGCGACCTGACGGTGAGGCGCCCCCCTTCCTGCATGGCTTCCACGGCATTGAGCGTGAGGTTCAGAAAAGCTTGTTCCAGTTGCGTGGGATCAGCCATCACCAAAGGCAGCTCAGGGTCCAGCTTGCGCACCAGCTCGATCCGCTGGTTCTTCAGTTTATGACGCGTAAGCAAGCCGAGATCGTCGATGAGCTGGTTCACATTCACTTCCACCAAAGCCGGTTCGGTGTTCCGCGCAAAGTCGAGGACCTGTTCCACGATCTTGTTCATGTGATCCATCTTCTCGCCCATGATGCGCACATCAGTGGCTCGCGGATCATCTGCCGGAAACTTCAGGTCCAACGAATGGTAAAGCATCTTCAGCACCGTGAGCGGATTGCGGATCTCATGTGCCACCTCTGCCGCGAGCAGACCCAGCGCGGAGAGCTTCTCCGTCTGGCGCAATTGCTCCTCCACATCCACGATACGCTCATACAGCCGCGCCTTCTCGATGGCGATGGCGGACAGCTCGGCAAGAGCGGAGAGAATCTTGATCTCTTCGTTCGAGAAATTGTGTGGCTCCTCGGTGTAAACGTTCAGCGCGCCGATGGACTGGCTGCCGAAGATGAGCGGCACACTGAGCAGGGAGACCAGCCCCTCACGGCGGGCGGTCTCCACATGCTGATAACGTGAGGAGGTCTGAACATTCTCCACCTGTAAGGCCTTCTTGCGGCGCACCACGATGCCGATGAGGCTTTCATGCAGGCTGATGGGTGGACGATTCACATAGAACTTCCCCGCCCCATAACAGGCGCGCAGTTCCAGCCAGTTGCCGGTCTCATCCACCATGTGCAGGGAGCACATCTTGGTCTCCATCAACTGGCAGGCCTCCCGGGTGATGACCGTGAGGGCGTCGTTCAGATTCAAGGTGGAGCTGATGGTCTGGCCCACGCTGGCCAAGGTCTCGAACAAGCGGGCCTTGAGCCGGAGCTGTTCATAAAGCCAGGTATTATGGATCACCTTGGCCGCCTGGATCGCGAGTTCCTCCAACAGGCTTTGGTCATCACTGCTGAAGGCGTCCTTGCGGTCTGAATCCAC
>CAZRGY010000521.1:0-3157 GCA_964599715.1 uncultured Verrucomicrobiota bacterium
TCTTCCAACTCGCCTGTGCCATCATCTCCCTCAGACACTTATGAAACCGCTTCTAGTCTTTTGGTGTAGAATGTTTCAGTCAGTTACAAACAAGCTCAAACAGTCTAATTTGTATTGTAACATGTTTTTATTAAAGGTGTTAAGTCTAGTTTTGCACTTGATTGAAACAGGCTGAAACAGTGCGGAGCTAACTACGGATCAGAAGGTTTCAGGTTCGACTCCTGACAGGTGCACCACTTTTTTTAGTACCAAGATTTTCCCTGTTAACAACAAGCGCACAGGTGTGCTTGTGGGGCAGGCACCGGCTCAGGGGCGGAGGGAAAGCCGGTTCTGGGTGGCTTGACGGTGGGTGGGAAAAGGGGAGGGTGTGTGGTGATAAGCATCACATGAAAGCAATGGCGATGAAGCCGGAGAGCCGGAAGGGAGCCGCGAATGTGCGGGCGACGGGGTGGTCTTGGTTGAAAATATTATAATATGTGGGACTGACCCCTTTCCTTTCTGACCCCTTTCGGGGGGTGATAGGATGGGGTTGGACGCGAAATAGATTGATGCGGTGAGGGGGTTGTTGTAACGGGGGGGAGTGCGGCCGGCTGGTGCTGGCGATTTCCAATCTTATACCCGCCCAGCCTCATGATGATTCCCCGTCTCACCATCGCGATCCCGACGTTTAACCGGGCTCACTTGCTAGAGCAGCGGCTGCAGGAGTTGTTGCCCCAGGTGCAGGCGCATGAGGGGGTGGCGTTGTGTGTGTTCGATGACGCGAGCACGGATGGCACGCCGGAGGTCATGGAGCGTTACCGGTCGCAGTTGACGGTGGCGGAGCGCGGGCCGGTGAACTTGGGGATCGGCGGGAATATGTTGCGGGCTTTTGAGGCGGGGGGGACGGGCTGGCTCTGGACGCTGGGGGATGACGATCCGGTGGCGCCCGGCGCGGTGGCGACGGCGCTGGAGCTGATGGCGCAATGGCCGGATGCGATGGTGATCAATTGCGACAGTGAAGGTGGCCGAAATCCGCGGGATTTCCAAGTGGCGAGCATCCAGGAATTGCTGGCGGAGAAGGAGATCGCGGATGTGCTGTTTATGTCCTCGAATCTCTACAATCTGGCGTTGTTGCGGCCCCGGATGAAGGTGTTCTGCCAGTCGCTGGGCACGCTGGCGCCGCATCTGGCGCTGATGTTGTCGGCCTTGGAGGGAGGGGGGAGGCGGTTGTGTTTTTCGACGCGGCAACTGACGTTGTATCATTACCGTGAGCAGCGCTGGTCTTCGCTGGAGGTGGCCGTGGGAATCGCGTTGATGCCGCTGTTCGTGAAGGGGCTGGAGGCGCAAAGAGCGGTGGCGAGATCGGCCCGGGCGGTGACGCGGTGGATGTTGCGGTATGGTTTGCGCGAGGTGACGGATGCGGCGAGTTTTGAACGGTGGAAACGTTATGCGCGGACGGTCAACCGGATGCTGGCAAGTCATGGGGCGGGTGTCCTAAACGATATGCAGGCATCACGCGATGGCGATGGATTATGGCTGCGGCTGGCCCCGGTGGTCGTTTCCTGGATGCCCTACTGGATGATCAAAAGGCGGGCTGACCGTTTGCGCAAGGCGCGTGCCGGAGAGATTGTGCGGCTGGAGAATTCGGTGACCCTGACGGGAAAGGATTGACCGGAGGTGGTCGGGCAGGCTTTTTTTTTGCGTTGCCGTGAGGGGGCTTCAGGGGGAATGCTCGGGGCATGCCTTTGGAAGAGGTAGATGTCATCGACATGATCACGAAGCGCGGGTCGGACGGGCGCTATGGGTTGATCGTGACAGATGAGGGGGTGACGACCGAGCCGGGTGCGCGGCTGGCGTTGTTGCAGCGGAAGTTGCTGACCTACCGGGAGGCGGTGGTGAGCGGGGAACTGTCGGAGACGTGCCCGGGAGCGTTGCCCGGGGATTTTTTTGTGCAGGTGGTTTGCGAATTACCACCTACGCGTGAGATGCGGAACATCAGCCATGTCATCACCAAGACGCTACCGGCTATCGAGATACCCGTCGTGTTCACCGAATTTCCCGAAGGTTCTTGGAAAGGGGTTGAGACTGCTGAAGAAGATGAATTGGGTTTGAGCGAGGAGATGCAGGAAGCTGTGGGATTTGCCTTTGAAGCGGCGGCCCAATTGCTGGCGGATGATCAACTGCCGCTGTTCGTTTTCTGGTATGAGGGTGATGAGCAAAAGTTGGCGGCAATCACCGAAGCGAAAGATCAGCTGGAAGTCATCGAACGGGTCACAGCTTTGGCGCGCAGATTTGGCAACGAAGCACATCTCTGCATCCAGATGAGCGCAACCAAGCTGGGGGATGGACCGCTGCCGGTTGACCGATTGGTCGCGACTTGTTGCGAACGGGGTGAGGTAGAAGGTTTTATCCTGACGCAAGAGATCGGTATGGATGCAGGAACGGGAAATCTGGAATTGCAGGGTGCGATAAAATTTGTGGAGCCTTGCCCGAATTTTTTCCCGGTGGATTGAGCTGCTACGTTTAGGGAGTCTGTCTTGAAAGCGGGTGGTCTATCTCTATCTGTGGCTATGGCAATAGTTGCAATAGTTTGCTGTCATGGCAATTAGTGGCTGGTCGAGGGTTTTTTCAGTAACGGTGATGGTTTTGGGTCTGCATCAATATCGGATACAATTTTTCAGGTTCTAAAGAAGGCGGTTTTTCAGGGTTTTTTCCAATCTTCCTCACTTGTTTGCTAGGCATCAATAATTAATTAATTTAATTAAAATATAATTTAAAATAAGCATAAATTTTCAAAAGTGACGTTTGACTGATGCCTAAAGCCTTCAAAAGACTATATAATAGCAGTTCCATACGGCAAAAAAGGTAATGTTTTTAGGCTGGAGCCTTTCGGCCCTATATAGTTACAAACCGTCCTGTGTTTGGAGATAAATGTCATCTAATTAGACGATTTCCGTCCATTCAATGAAGAAAAGCTTATTGTTTTGTGCTTGTTTTCTGCCGATGATCGCTTTTGCCGAGTTGATTGGCGTGGGCCTTAATCAACATGGGCAGATTAGCTTGCCTGCTGAATCAACTGCTGCAGTGGCTGTGGCGGCTGGGCGGGATTTTTCCTTGGGGATCAAGGCTACGGGCGAGTTGGTGGGTTGGGGGAACAACTCCGATGGCCGGGCGGTTC
>CAZRGY010000522.1:0-3155 GCA_964599715.1 uncultured Verrucomicrobiota bacterium
GAAGATCAGCAAGCTCGATAAATCCAAGACCTACCTCGTCCACTGCGCCGCCGGGGGCCGCAGTACCAAATCGCTCAACCAGCTTAAAGCCAAAGGCTTCACCAACATCTACCACCTAGATGGCGGACTCAGCGCTTGGGAAGCCGCCGGCAAACCAGTAACGAAGAAGTAGCGCTACCTTAATTCCTTTTCCCTATATTAGCGCCGATTCGCGAAATTCGCGTCTAAACCCTATTTCCCCTGCTTGGCCATGATTTCCAGATTCTTCCGCGCCGCTTCATTGCTGGGATCATACTTCAGCACGGCCTCCCAATGCTCCCGCGCCTTGCCGAGTTGCCCCATCGTCGCTGCCAGGAAACCGGCCGAAAGCCGCGCCTCCACATAAGCCGGACGCACCGTCGCTATCCGCTCATACAATTCCATCGCCTCCGCATTCCGTTGCTGTCGTTCCAGCAGATCCGCCAGCAAGAATAGCCACCGCGCCTCATCAGGAACACTCGCTATCGCCTGTCGATACTGCACCTCCGCCTCTGCTTGCTTGCCCATCATCGCCAGACTATATCCCTTGATGATCCAGCCTTCCGGGTAATCATCCTTGATCGCCAGCGACTGCTCGACCAGTTGTAAACCGTTCTGCGGACGCCCGGCATTATTCTCCGCCGCGGCGAGATTCGCATACCCGCGATACGAATAATCGTTCACGCTTATCACCTGTTCCCAAAGAACCCGGTCCGTCAGGAATGTCTTGGAGTAATCCCACGACCTCCATCCGAACCACCCGAGCGTCAGCGCCACAAAGACCAAAGCGACTGTTCGCAACTTCGGTTGATTCGCTGCCCAATCCCAGCCCCACGCCACACACAACGCCGCCGCCACACTCGGCAGATAAAGAAAGCGATCCGCTCGCGGCTGATTGATCGGGATTAGCCCCATCACAGGAACGAGTGTGATGAAAAAGAAACCGATGGCGAACTGCCACCGCCCCCACGCTGCCCGCTTAACTGACACCGTGCCCACAAGTAAGAGCAGCACCGCCACCGATAATACGAACTCAACTCCGAAACCAGCCGCATAATCCACCGGCTGATCGATGCACATCGGGTCCGGCCAAAACAATTGCCGCAGATACGTCGTCAGAATCACCGGCAATGTCCATAACCACCCCGCCACCCCGCCTTCTCTCGCCCCTTGGCTTAGGCCGGTCAGGATTGACTGCCTCAGTCCCACATAGATCACCGCCAAGACCCCGAGCAACACTACCGGAACCAAAAATGATTTCTGCTTCAGCAATTTCAGCATGAGATCGCATCGCCCATCCCCCTCGCCCCTCGGAGGGGAGAGGGCCGGGGTGAGGGGTGCCCCCGTTTGCTGAATAAAGATCTCATACATCACAATCAATGGAAACACCATCAACGCATCTTCCTTGCTGAAGAACCCGATGAATCCAGCCACCAGCAACCCCACCAAATCTGCCTTCTGCTCACGCTGTCGCCAACGATCGTAGAAAAACAGCATCAGCAATACGCCCGTCGTGGATTGCAATGATGCCCGCGAGCTGATCCACACCACGGCCTCTGCATGGATCGGATGGATCGCAAACCACAACGCTCCCAAAGTCGCCGCCAGCAGCGATGCCCCCCAGCGCTTTGCCAACGCGAACAGCAGAACGCCATTCAATGCATGCCAAAGATAGCTCTGCCAATGCCAGCCTTCTGGCTTCCAACCGAACAGCACGTTATCCAGATAATAGGAAAGGTACTTCACCGGCCGGTACAACTGCGCGGAAGCTGTCTTGAAAAGCTCAGGCCACGCCCCCGGTGTGAAAACATTGTCCACGTTCCGGATATCAACGTGATCATCGTAGATGAAATCACCTTTTGCTCCCGGAAAGAAAATCAACAGCCCCGCGAGGAACACCAACACGCCCAGCAACCACGCCTTGCCCTGATCAGCCTTGGCTTCTGTCGGTTTGTCTTGGGGTGCTTCCACTTGAATCACTTGGTTTACGGCTTCCTCGCCATAGCGAACACGGACACACCGAACGGGAATGAATATCCCTCCAGCCAGCCCGCTTCCGCCGCAAAGATCTGATACATCACCTCGCCCAGCCCGCCGGTGCTGTACTCGAAATCCGACCTCGCCGGCTGATCCTTTGATGCGAACACGCGCGCCAGTAATCGCACCGTCGCAATCGGCGGAAACAGGAACGAATTGAAATACGTCGCCCGCTGGATCTCGAAGCCCGCTTCTTGCAAACGTGCCAGCAACTGACCTTGCGTGTAGCGGCGGAAATGCAGGTTCACCACATCCTGCTGACCCCACATCCATTGATACGCCGGCACCGTCATCACCAGATAACCTCCCGGCATCAGCCGCTCCTTCACGATCTGCAAGGCCGCCACGTCATCTTTGATATGCTCCAGCACATCGAACATCGTGATGACATCAAATTGCTTCGTGCTCAGCTCAGGCGGCATCGCCTCCACGGTGCCGACATAGACCGGAACCTTACCGCGCTTTCCCGCGATGCCTGCATTTTCCGCCTCAGGCTCCATCCCGTAGAGTTCGCAATCATGCGGGTAGAGTGAGTAAAGGTTCAATCCCGGACCGCAGCCGATCTCGAGAACCTTCATGCCCGGCCGCCAGTTCACTTCCTTTTGCAGCAGGCGTTGCAAGATAAGCCGCCGAGCGCGGAACCACCAGTGGTGCTCCTCGTAATTCGCATACTGCTCGGCGTAGGCGCGTTCCATGATGCTTAAAGCTTCACGTCCGGTTTCACCACCCAGCCAACCGAGGAATCGATGATGAAATGCGGCCGGTTCTTCACCTCGTCAAAGATGCGCCCCACATACTCTCCGATGATGCCCATCACGAGAAGCTGCACGCCGCCGAAGAACAGCACCATCACCGCCAGCGAGGCCCAGCCGGGCGGCACCTTGTCCAGCACCAGCGCACTCACCAAAGCCCAGATCATCAGGCAGAAACCCACCGCCGAGGCGAACAAGCCGAACCACGTCGCCAACCGCAACGGCACCGAAGAAAACGACACCAAACCCTGCACCGCGAGATCCAGCAGCTTGGAAAAATCATACTTCGATTCCCCTCCCGCCCTCGCTGCGCGAGCTCGAGCGTCGGCTCCGCCGGCGAGCCACGGA
>CAZRGY010000523.1:0-3142 GCA_964599715.1 uncultured Verrucomicrobiota bacterium
ACATCTATCTCTGGACCGGTTACGGCAAGAAACCACAATCCGTCCTCGATGCCGAAGCCGCTGATGCTGCAGCGGAGCGGGAAAAGAAAAACGCCCAGCCTGCACCGGTCGTAGTCACCGTGCCGGTCGCCGCTGCGCCTACCCCACCAGCCACGCCCGCAGGCACTAATGCCCCGGCGAAATAAAAGGATACCGACGAGCCCAAGATTGTGATTCGTTTCGGCATGCTGACCCGTTAACTTTCACTCAACGTGAAAACATTCGCCAACATCGCCGTTGCCTTGCCAGCAGGAGAACCTTTTGAGCTGGTCTGGCTGCACGGCATCAAACCCGCCTTGCAGGAGATGGCGGCACTGGGCACACGGCTGAACACCTCGCTCTCGGCGTCCGCCTTGCGCGATCAGGTGCGCAAGACGGTGGCGGATACGGATTGCCTGCTTGCCGATGTCACCGGGAACAATCCCGCCGTGATGTATTACCTCGGCGTAGCGGAAACGCTGGGCAAGCCCATCATCTTGGTCGCGCGCAATGCGGAGAGCGTCGTGTTCCAGATAAATCAGCCGATCCTGACTTATGCCGATGAGCCAGCCCTGCTCCGCACGCAGTTGATCTCCCGGCTCAGCCAACACGATCAGGAAGCCCCGGTGGCCATACCGATCGTGAAGCCCAAAGCGGGCACACCGGAAGTCGCCCGCTTCTACGAGATCTTCGGTGATATCCTGCAACAGCACGGCTACCAGAACCACGGCGAGATCAAGTGCGAGAACGAGAACACCTTCCTCCTCATCGAGCAGGATATGGAGCTGGCCCTCGTGCAGGATCTCTCGCGCCGTGCCCGTGAGCGGGGACTGAGGTTGAAGCTGTTGTAAGCACTCTATTTCCTTTCCCGTTCGCGCTGTTTCTGAAAGCATTTACGTGCTCCAGCGTCACTAGCACTAAGAAACTGCTTATGCTCCGTATCGGGATTATCTCCGCCGCCACCTATGGTTACATGGGCGCTCCCCGCACTCCGGGTTCCCATCACGGCACGGCTTTCACAACCACTTTCAACGGCTACGACGAAGCCTTGGCCAAAGAGTTTCCCGGAACTTTTGTGCGCGCCAAAAAGCGATTGTCCGATGCCCGCGTGACCCGTATCTGGGACCCACATAAGGAGTGGGCACAGAAGCTCGCCAAGATATGCAGCATCGATACCGTCTGCGACACGCCAGAAGAATGCTGCGACAATGTGGATGCCGTGCTCATCATCGATGACGGCTCGGGCGAACAGGCGAAGTATGCGGTGCATCCCTTGAAGAAAGGCGTGCCCACGTTTTGCGATAAACCACTCGCCATGACAGCGAAGCGCGCCCAAGAGCTGGCCAAGTTGGCACGCAGCACCGGCACCAAGTTCATGAGCGCCAGCTCGCTTCGTTTCGTGCCGGACATCGTGAAGTTGAAGGAGGATGTGAAGACCTTGGGGAACATCCATCTGGCGCAAACCATCTGCGGCAATGAGTTGGTCTATTACGGCATCCACGCACTGGAGATGGCGTATGCGGTTTTGGGTCGAGGAGCAGTTTCCTGCTTCAATGCCGGTCAGCCAGGATTGAATCAGGTGCGTGTGCGTTTTGAAAATCATCGCGATGTCATGCTCATGGTTGGCGAACGCGAATGGATGGCCCCCGGCTACCAGATCAGTGTGTATGCACAAAAAGGCTGGCGCACGGTGAAGCCAGACCTGACGGACCTCTACTATTATCTCCTCGAGCAATTTCTCGCTTACTTGAAGACCGGCACGGAAGCAGTGCCCATCGAGGAAGAGGTGGAAGTCATCGCCGTCTTGGAAGCAGGCAAGCTTTCTTTGAAAGAAAACCGTGAAGTGACCATTGCCGAAGTGCTGAAGTGATTTCCTTTCCACGCAAAATCTCGTTTCCTAAATCTCCACAATCCGCCATAAGAATCCTGTTATGCATTTGCTCGCACGCCATCTGGGTATCGTTGCCTCTGTTTGCTTGACCGTTTCCCTTGCTGCTGCTGAGTGGCGCACAGAGACCTTCGCCGGCACTGGCGTGGCAGGTCATTCTGGGGATGGTGGTCCCGCGACCAAGGCGCAGATCGATAATCCCTTTGGCGTCGTACGCGGACCCGATGGTTGCATCTACTTCTGCGAATACACCGGTCAAGTCATCCGCAAGGTGGATGCCAAGGGCATCATCAGCACCGTCGCGGGCAGCGGCAAGAAAGGCCCCGGTGGCGATGGCGGCCCCGCTTTGCAGGCCGAGTTCAACCTGCCGCACGAGATCCGGTTCGATAAGAAAGGCGATCTCTACATCGTGGACATGCAGAACCACCGCGTGCGCAAGGTGGATATGAAGTCGGGTATCATCAGCACCGTCGCAGGGACAGGACAACCAGGCTTCTCCGGCGATGGCGGTCCGGCGACCCAGGCGCAGTTCAAGCAACCGCACAGCATCCAATTTGATGCCAAGGGGAATCTCTACGTCTGTGACATCGGCAACCACCGCATCCGCAAGGTGGATATGAAAACCGGCATCATTTCAACCATAGCGGGCAATGGCACGAAGATGCCCACACCCGATGGGGCCCCCTTCAAGAACGTGCCGCTGAACGGACCGCGCACGCTGGATTTCGATTCCAAGGGCAATCTCTGGCTGGCGTTGCGTGAAGGGAACCAGGTCTTCAAGCTCGACCTCGGTAAAGGCACCATCCACCACATCGCGGGCACAGGTAAGAAAGGTTTCACGGGCAATGGTGGTCCAGCCAAGGAAGCAACCTTGAGCGGACCCAAGGGCATCGCGCTTTCGGCGGATGATTCCAAGGTCTATCTCGTCGACACCGAGAGCCATAGCATCCGCATGGTGGACATGAAGACGGGCAAGCTAGAACTGGTCTGCGGCACCGGTGCCAAGGGCGAGGGCCCGGATGGCGACGCGTTGCAATGCAAGATGGGTCGCCCGCATGGCATGTTCGTGGACAAGGACGGCAGCCTTTACGTCGGTGACAGCGAGGCGCATCGCGTGCGCCGCATCATCAAGGTCAAGTAAGCTGCTGCAATTCCCGCGGTGCGTTCGCTCACCGGTTTGATCCCGGTCTTCCGCCCGCCAAATCCAATCCCGGCGGCGTGCTCTCGATGTGGATG
>CAZRGY010000524.1:0-3132 GCA_964599715.1 uncultured Verrucomicrobiota bacterium
AGATGCTCTGTGCCCACGAAGTTATGGTTGAAACGGTCAGCTTCCTTTCGCGCCAGCGCGAGCACTTGTTGTGCGCGCGGCGTGAAATTGTTCATGGCTTCATCGCTCATATAAATAAAGTGCGTTCGGTTTCGAGGTTTGTCCAGCACCCATGGACGGATTTGAAGAGTTACGACAGAAGCCGGATGGTATCCATCGACAACGGGCTTCGTCCGCCCGCAACGCACTGTAAGGGAAGCTCCCCGCAAATCCACCGAAAACTGCGAAGAATTCAGGTATTTTTCATTCACCCGAATTTGCCTCTTCCATACCTCCATAATTCCCCCGCCCGCCCGAGCAGACTCAAAGTCAGCAAACCTACTGATTTTTTCACTATTCCGGCCTCCCCTCGTCATTTTCAAACCTGACCTCCTCCCAATCGCTGTTTGATGTTACCTGCCCCATTCCCCCACTCAACTCTCAACACCACCTCCACTCAACTACTTCGCCAACATCTCTTTAACCTTCGCCAGGTCTTTCGTCGGTGCTTCACAAGCCGTGCCCGTGCACAGATACACCATCGCCCCATCCTTCGCCGGCAATGTCTTCGCGAACTCCTCCACCGGCCCGACGTTCCCCAAGACCACCTTGTGCGGCTGATACACACTATGCGCCGCCTTCAGCAGCGCTTGCGCCTCCGCACTCTTGGCATCCCCTGCGATGACCACCCGCGCCGGTTCTCCCGACCAAAAATCCAGTGCCAGCAAGGCATAAGGCATCGCGTGCGGCATCCGCTGCATCCGCGGTGAGAAGAGCCGGAGCGTCGCCTCCGCCTTCTCGCGATACTCCTTCTTGTCCGTGATCGCTCCCAGCTTCAGCAATGCCAGAGCTGCCACCGAATTCGCCGACGGCATCGCCCCGTCATAATCTTCCTTCGCGTTCACGATCAGGTCCTTTGTCACCACGCTCTGGAAGAACCCGCCGTCCTTCGGGTCATAGAATCGCGCCACCATCTGATCCGCCAACGCAATCGCGAACTCCAGATGTTCCGGCTTCAACGTCGCTTCATAAAGGTCCAGCACGCCTGCGAAGAGGAACGCATACGCATCAAAGAGCTGCACCTCATCCCGCTCCCCTTCGCGCCAGCGATGATACAAAGTTTTCGATTTCTCATCCCACAGCTTAGCCTTTAGGAACGCCAGATTCTTCTCCGCAGCTTGCAGATACTTCTCCTCGCCCAACACCACGCCCGCGCGGGCGATCGCTCCCAGCATCATCCCGTTCCACGACGCCAGCACCTTGTCATCCAGATGCGGCCGCACCCGCTTCGCCCGCTCACTGAACATCTTCGCCTGTGCACTCGCCAGCAACGTCTTCTCCGCCGCCGTCAGGTTCGTGTCCACGATGCTCAACACATTCAGGTTCTTCAACGGGTCCGGATGACTGTGATCCTCGAAATTCCCGCGCTCCGTCACTCCGTAGTAACGCATCGCCACCTTCGCCTCGTCCGCGCTGAGCAGCGCTTCCATCTGCGCCTTCGTCCAACAATAGAATTTCCCCTCCTGCCCTTCGCTGTCCGCATCTTCCGCCGAGTAAAATCCGCCTTCCGGATGCGTCATGTCGCGCAACACATACTGGATGATATCCCGCGCCGTCTCTGCGTGCGCCTCGCCGCCGCTCACCAGATACGCATCCAGGTAGAGCTGCACCAGTTGTGCATTGTCATACAGCATCTTCTCGAAATGCGGCACCAGCCACCGCTCATCCACCGAGTAACGCGCGAACCCGCCGCCGAGCTGGTCATACATCCCTCCCGCCGCCATCCGCTCGCACGTATGCAGCACCATGTTGATCGCCTCCTGGTCCTTCGCCCGCAACCCCGCGCTCAGCAGGAACAAAGGCTGCGATGGCCGCGGAAACTTCGGCGCGCCACCGAACCCGCCATACGTAGGATCATAATCCTCCTTCAGCGTCGTCAATGCCCGCGACACCATCGTCGCATGCAAAATGGCATTCGTATCCCGCTCCGGCATCGTGAACGCCGCCAGTTGCTGCGTCAGACTCTTCGCCTGCTCCTCCACCTCCGCCCGCCGCGTCGTCCACACCTCATGCACCTTGTGCAACAGCTCCAGGAAACTCGGCTTCCCATACTTCGGCTCCGGCGGGAAATAAGTCCCCGCATAGAAAGGCTGCAAGTTCGTCGTCAGAAAACAATTCAACGGCCACCCGCCGCTCCCCGTCAGCGCCTGCGCCGCCGTCATATAGATCTTGTCCACATCCGGCCGCTCCTCGCGGTCCACCTTGATGCTCACAAAATGCTCGTTCAGATACGCCGCCACCTCCTCGCTCTCGAACGACTCCCGCTCCATCACATGACACCAGTGACACGTCGAATACCCGATACTCACCAGGATCGGCTTGTCCTCCGCCTTCGCCCGTGCGAACGCCTCCTCACCCCACGGATACCAATCCACCGGGTTATGCTGATGTTGGAGCAGATACGGCGACTTCTCCTTCGCCAGACGGTTCGTATGCTTGTGCGACATGGTAGGGATAACGTTCGTGGCCGCGACATTCGTGCCGGCCACACTCACAGTATTTGTCCCCCCCGGCACCTGACTCGACGGCGAACAACCCGCCGCCAGTAACCCCGCTGACAACGAAAGCACCCTGACTGGTCGGGAAAACAAAAACATTTCCTGCACCTTACCCTCCCTTGAACCAACGTCAAAGCCACAATCCTCGTTCTTTGGAGTGCTGCGGCTTGACGCAGCTTCTTGCCCCGTGCCGCAGGTCGGGGTCCGCCGTGGCGGCTTGACGCCTCGCCTTCCTCCTCTGAACGTCGAAAATTGAAAATCTCGGCCACCGGATGCAACCAGCATCGAACGTTCCCCTGACTTATTAGACCCATCGGTCCCATAAGACCTATTTCCCCAACGACACTTCTCCTGCCTGGCACTTACTTGGCTGACCATACCGCCTCCTTCTATCCTGGCAGCGCTGCCATTGAGAGATTCAACGGCCCTTCGCCACTATGAAAAGACTACCATCTCCTTAGCCAGAAACAATCGAAAAACACCGATGAATAAACCTGTTTCCCGCAACTCCAACGCCCCCAACAACATTCAAATCAAAATATTTTCAACCCGCCAC
>CAZRGY010000525.1:0-3131 GCA_964599715.1 uncultured Verrucomicrobiota bacterium
GTCAGATTTTTCCGTTGTTACCAGCGCAAATCCCGCCCGCCGCGGCGATACGGTCCTTGTCTTCCTCACGGGTCTCGGGGCCGTTAATCCTCCCTTGGCCGACGGGGCCGCCGCCCCCACCAGCACGCTCAGCCGGGTAACCGATACGGTCAATGTCTACATCGGCGGACAACGCGCCACCGTCAGCTTTGCCGGTGCCGCTCCTGGTTTTGCGGGTCTGTACCAGCTCAACGTCGTTATTCCGGCTACCGTTCCCGCGGGCAACGCCATTCCTTTGGCGATTGAAACTACCGCCAGCTTCCACGATATGGTGGATATCTCCATCGCGCCGCCCCAATAAACAAAACAGGCGGCTTCCCCCAAAGGAAACCGCCCGTTGTGAAGAATACTTTTGCCTAGTTGAAGCTCGCGAGCCCGGCCGCCTCATCGTCGAATACTTCGAACACTGTATACAGCTTGGTGATCTGCAAAAGGTCCTGCACGCGCTTGGTCAGGTTCAAAAGCTTCAACCGTCCGCCAGCGTTGGACAATGTCGTAAAGCCGCTCACCAGTTCGCCGATACCGGAGCTGTCGATGTAGTTCACGTCGCCGAGGTTCAGCAGAACTTTCTTGTCGCCCTTGGTTACCAGGTCCTTGATCGCGTCGCGGAATGCGCTCGATCCTTCACCCAGCGTGATGCGGCCGGCCGCATCAATCACAGTCACGTCACCCACCTGTCGGGTGCTAAGAGTTACGCTCACAGTTTCCTCCTTCGGAATCTATTCAATTTTATTCTTCGCCGAGGCGCTTTACCATTCGGACGAGGGTGCCTTGGGGAACACGCTGCTGGTGCTCACATTCGTCCATAAATGCCCGCATCAAAAGCAGACCCCGTCCAGACTGCTTCAAAAGATTTTCAGCCGCCAGAGGATCCGGGATGTCGGAATCATTGAAGCCGTTGCCTTCATCGCCCACCGTGACGGCCAGTGTCCCGGGGCTCCCCTCCAGCTTGAGGTACACGCTCTTTCTGGCATTGTACTTATTGCCGTGTGCAACTGCATTGACCATGCACTCACGCACAGCCATGGAAATCGAATTCTGGTCGTCTTCATTGAACCCAGCCTTTTTCGCCAGTTCAATGGCCATCTGATCAGCCAGATCCACGCTTTCCAGCGTTGATTCCAACTGATGTTCCTGCGTCTCTTGTTCAAATGATGCAGCCATACGAAGCGCCCAGCCGAATGATTAGCTTGTCAGGACTACTGCGCGCCTGTCAAGTATATACACTCCATCTTTCCAAAATACCCTAGTCCCGGGGACTTCAACCGTAGAACGTCGAAAGAGAAGTTCTACGACAAAGTACCGCTACATTGGATGAAATTTCTTAAACAGGAGAGAAACAGCATGGCCGATCCAAGGCTCTAGTACAATTCCCATGTCCCTTAAAATTCTCTCATCCCTACTTTTTCTCCCTCTGACACTAGCGCTGGCCCAGACTCCGGTCCCGGGTCGGTATCTGGTTGGTCTGAAAGGAAACTCAATAGAATCGCCGACAGCTTTCAAAACTTTGGGAGCTCGTTCATCCAGACGTATCCCCGGACTTTCCGTTCACGTCGTGGAATTGCCGCCTCAATCCAGCCGAGTCGCGTTTGTCAATAATCTTCGCTCCCGGCCGGATGTCGAATTTGTCGAACAGGATCAATATGTGTTTCCGGATCAAATCACACCGAACGATCCGTCTTTCAACAGTCAGTGGGCCTTGCCGAAAATTCAGGCTCCTCAGGCTTGGTCCTCCACAAGCGGCAGCACTGCCATCCGGATTGCCATTCTCGACACCGGCGTCGATCCCAACCATAGCGACCTTCAGAACCGGCTGACCATCGGCTACAACACCTTTGCCAACAACAATGACTGGAGTGACGTCCACGGCCACGGAACCAAGGTCGCTGGCACCGCCAGTGCCAGCGGCAACAATGGAATAGGCATTGCCGGCGTCTCCTGGGAAACGCTCATTATGCCGGTACGTGTGACTGGCACTGACGGCTTTGCAACCTACAGCTCTATTGCGAATGGGCTTACCTGGGCGGCCAACAACGGGGCTCGAGTTGCCAATATCAGCTTCGATATCGTTGCCAGTTCGGCAGTTTCCAACGCTGCTGCCTATTTTCAAAGCCGCGGTGGTGTTGTGATCAGCTCCGCAGGAAATTCAAGCTCCTTCAGCTCGCTCGCACCCAGCCCCTACATCACAACAGTAAGCGCAACGGATCCAAACGACGGGATTTACTCCTGGTCCACCACTGGAAATCGGGTGACTCTTTCCGCCCCCGGCTGCGTTTTCACAACCTTTAACGGCAATGGCTACGGCAATGCCTGTGGCACATCCTTCTCGGCCCCCATTACAACGGGTGTGGCTGCACTCGTGCTCTCAGCCAATCCGAACCTCAGTCCGGCTCAGGTAACTTCAATTCTCCAGAACTCTGCCGATGATTTCGGGACCTCGGGCCTTGATACGAGATACGGCTATGGCCGGGTGAATGCGGCTCGGGCCGTAGCCATGGCAAATCCTTCCAGTCCAACAACACCCGCACCCACCCCAGCCCCAGCACCGGCACCGGCACCTGCTCCAACTCCGGCAGACAGCACACCGCCCACCATCAGCATTACCTCTCCAAATTCAGGATCAAGCATCAGTGGAAATCAGCACGTTCAATTCCAGGCTGCTGACAACGTGGGAGTGACTCAAGTCCAGCTTCTCGTGAATGGCAATCTCGTGGGTACTTCCACCGCCGCACCATTTACTATCAAGTGGAGCACCAACAGAATTGCAAGAGGCACGTATATCCTGCAGGGCGTTGCTCGGGACGCTGCTGGCAACACGGGCCTCTCCAGCCTTGTCACGGTCTATCGTTAAACGCAAAAAGCCCGCCGGAACGGAAAATCCGGCGGGCTTGACCTTTTCCCTGTTTCTGCACAACTGATCATATATATTCCTCGCAGTTGGTTTTGAGAAGGGAGAGGGGGTGGCGATTGGGCTACCGCAGGAAATCGGGTGACCCTTTCCGCTCCCATTACGACAGGCCCGGCTGCCCTTATGCTCTCAGCCCAACCCGAACCTGAGTCGCGATGCTCCAGCGTCTTCAGACAGCACACCG
>CAZRGY010000526.1:0-834 GCA_964599715.1 uncultured Verrucomicrobiota bacterium
GGTCATCTTCCCGCCGGGTTCGACTTCCCAGACCATCACGATACAGGTGCTGGGCGATGTGGTGAATGAACTCAATGAGACTTTGAGCGTCACGTTGAGCAGCCCGGTGCATGCCACCTTAGTCCGGAACCGGGCCACAGGTACGATCGTGAATGATGACCCGCTGCCCCGCATCACCATCCACGATACCAGTACGGTGGAAGGCGACAGCGGGTCCCGCTATATGGAGTTTGAGCTTAGCCTTTCCGGAACCAGCAGCCGCACCATCTCGGTGAAGTTCGCCACGGCGGACGGGAGTGCGCTGGCACCGGGCAGCTATGCCGCCCGCGACGGCATCCTGGTATTCCCATCGGGGACGTCCACGCAATGTGTCGCGGTGGTGGTATATGGCAATGCGACCATCGAAGGGGACAAGTATATGCGGATGTTGTTGTCCGCAGCGGTCAACGCAACTATCGCGGATGGCGAGGGCCTCGGAACCATTGTGAACGATGATGGTCTGCCAGGTCATCTGGATCATTTCACATGGAGTACCATCCCTTCACCGCAAATTGTTAACGAGCCCTTTGCCGTCACGGTCACAGCTCGAGATCGTTTTGGTGACGTGGTTCCAGACTATTCCGGAATCGTGAATTTGTCTGCTCTCGCCGTATCACTTGATGCGGGTGGTCACGATTTGCTGGGCAGTCCGGTGCACCAGTGGCAAAGCGCGGGCAATGTGACGGTCGGTTATGCATTCACCCCTAGTGAGGACATGGTCGTCACACACTTCCGGCACTACAACGGCAGTAAGGTGTCGCTTTGGAGCAACAGTGGTCAGTTGTTGGCGAGCCG
>CAZRGY010000526.1:844-3123 GCA_964599715.1 uncultured Verrucomicrobiota bacterium
CGCCCGGTACCTGGAAGAACACATCGCTGGCGTCACCGCTGCTTTTGAAAGCCGGTACGACCTATCGAGTAGGTGTCCAGACGGCTGGTCATTACTACCGTTTTAGCTCCTCGAGCACATTTGCGCATGGCTCGTTTGGCGGGAACTTCCAGTCTGCCGGTGACAACTTTCCGACTCAAACGCTGATTGTTCGTCCGTTCGTAGATCTGGTCTATTCGGTCTATGGCGGATCTCAGGCGGTCGCAGTCCAGCCCCAGCAATCGGGTGTCTTTGTGAACGGTGTCTGGAATGGGCAGATTGTTATGCCGACGACGGCGGATCTGGTTTCATTGCAGGCTGACGACGGGTTTAATCATACTGGCACCAGCGGCAGTTTTGTGGTGCAAGCGGGCGTGTCTCCGATGTCGCTGAAATTGGACGTAAGCGCGGCCGTTCCCGGCAACTTACAATTGCAATCGGTTGGGCCTTCAGTGGGCGCGGGCAATCTGGTGCGACTGTTCTTTACTCCGCGCCAACCCTATGTCATTGAAACTTCCCAGGACCTGAATATCTGGACACCGGTCTTCACGAATGCGACTGGGAGTGCCAGCTCGTTCTACGCCCAACCGGTCAATGCTGGACAAAGTTTCTACCGGGCAGTGTTGATGCCGAAATGATGGTGTCCAACTCGACTTGTATCAAAGCGGTGAACCGTTTTTAGGTTCACCGCTTTTTAATTTTTACGGGCTGAACTTCAGTGGCCATGGCTTGGGGTAAGTTTGTGGCAGGTCGTGGTGTGCTCACACCGCACCATACGCCAGCATCGCATCAGCGACTTTCACGAAGCCGGCGATGTTGGAGCCTTGCACGTAGTTGATGAAGCCCTTGCCATCGTCGCCGTATTGGCAGCTGCGGTCGTGCACGCCTTTCATGATTTCCCGGAGGCGGCCATCTACTTCATCACGGCTCCACGCGATGCGGAGGGCGTTCTGGCTTTGCTCCAAGCCGGACACGGCGACACCACCGGCATTGGCTGCCTTGCCGGGGGCGAAGAGGATCTTGTTCTCCAGAAACAGCCGCGTGGCTTCCAGTGTGCTGGGCATATTCGCGCCTTCAGCCACGGCTTTTACGCCGTTGCTGATGAGTTTCTTGGCATCTTCGCCGTGAAGTTCGTTCTGCGTGGCGCAAGGGAAAGCAATGTCGCCGGCGATGCCCCACGGGGTCTTGCCTTCGTAGAATTTTGCTTCGGGAAATTTCTCGGCGTATTCGTAGATGCGTCCGCGTTTGACTTCTTTCAGTTCTTTCAGCCACGCGAATTTCTCATGCGTGATGCCTTTCGGATCGTGAATGAAGCCGCGAGAGTCGGAAGCAGTGACGACTTTCGCACCTTCCTGGATAAGCTTCTGGATGCAGTAGAGCGCGACATTACCTGAGCCGGAGACGACGGCGGTCTTGCCATTGACGCTGTCACCTTTCACACCAAGCATGTTCTGCATGAAGTAAACGGCGCCGTAGCCAGTTGCCTCAGTGCGGATGAGGCTACCGCCGAAGGAGAGTCCTTTGCCGGTGAGTGTACCAACGAACCGGTTCGCGAGGCGTTTGTATTGGCCGAACATGTAACTGATCTCGCGACGGCCCACACCGATATCGCCGGCGGGCACGTCGGTGTCCTCACCGATGTGGCGATGCAGTTCGATCATCAGGGACTGGCAGAAGCGCATGACCTCATGCTCGCTCTTGCCCTTGGGATTGAAATTGGAACCGCCTTTGCCGCCGCCCATGGGCAGGCCGGTGAGGCTGTTTTTATAGACCTGCTCGAAACCTAGGAATTTCAGCACACTCAACGTGACGCTGGGGTGGAAGCGCATGCCGCCTTTGTAAGGTCCGATGGAGTTGTTGAACTGCACGCGCCAGGCGCGGTTTGCGCGGAACTTGCCGTCGTCATCCTCCCACGTGACGCGGAAGATGATGATGCGGTCCGGTTCGGTCATGCGCTCAAGGATCTGGGCGTCCTGATATTTTTTATTATCGAGGACCACGGGCATGACGGACTCGACGACCTCTTGCACGGCCTGGTGGAATTCGGGCTCACCGGGGTTACGACGGACGAGGCCACGGACAAATTTGGAGACTTCGGACCGGGTTGTTTTGCCGTTCTTTTTCATAACGCTTGCGGGATTGACCTGAGGATAAACGTGATCTGGAGATTTTGCCAGCGGGATAAAGTGCAAATAATTTTGAACGTGGTATGCTGGCCGATTTCACGCAACTTTTCTTGCGCGGAAGGGTTAAACTCCTGA
>CAZRGY010000527.1:0-3120 GCA_964599715.1 uncultured Verrucomicrobiota bacterium
CAGTTCGCCGAAGCGTCCGGATGGTTTTACGGCGGTAACCGTGGCCAGCTTGCCGTGTTCTTGGTGAAACTCGATGGACTGATTTATGTCGCTGTTCGTCAAGCCATCACCATAAGTAAGAAGAAATGTTTCATCTTGGATATAGGTCAGCGCTCGCTTCAATCGACCACCGGTCATGGTGTCTTGGCCGGTATCGATCATCGTCACGGTCCAATCTTCCTCGTCATGCGAACTGTGGTAACGAATCTCGGGATTGCGCCCCAACTTGAGGGTGACGTCACTGGTGTTCCAATTGTAATTGCGGAAGTAGTCTTTGATGACTTCGCCTTTATAGCCGAGGCAGAGGATGAATTCCTTGTGACCGAAGGCGGCATAATATTTCATTATATGCCACAGAATGGGGCGTGGTCCTACCGGGACCATGGGTTTTGGGCGGAACTCGGTTTCTTCCCTCAACCGGGTGCCGAGACCGCCGCATAGTATAACTACTTTCATGATGTTTTCTTCAAACAGTTGTGCAAGTCCATTTCAATAGGGGACGAAAAGCACCTGGATAAGGTCCAGCATAATCGCCGCGGGCTGATCCTCCCTCCATCGGGTCCGTTATGGTGAATGCTGCGGCATCGCGCTCAAAAAAATGCACGCGGACGGGATCCATGGTGCTCAGAGCGGGGCTGATGATCATGCACCCTTCACTGAGCAGATTTCCCGGAATTTCCATGACGGCCTTGTAGAGCCCAACAGGGCGGCTGTTTTTTTGAGATTCGTATGAGGTATCTGATGCTGCAAACAAGTGCAGACCCTCATCATTGAAAACATGTACGTTCGGTATCAGCTTGTGCCCCGGTTGTTTTACTTGGAACTCCATCTCCATGAAAATCGGCTTACGGATGTCGAAGCTAGAGCAGAGTTTGCCATGTTCATCTTTAATGCGCACTGCACGCAGAGAAGCCACTTCACTCCCGGGAGCTGTGGCTGGGTCTTCCCAAATTCGCTCAGCCCAAGATTGAACACCTACATTCAGGTAGCTATGGACAATCTTTTCAGCAGGACCGTCTTCAACGATTTGTCCTTTGTTCAACAGGATTGCGCGACTGCATAGTCGGGTGACTGAAGGCATGTTATGCGAGACATAAAACACGGTGCGGCCTTCTTTGCTGACGGATTCCATCTTGCCAAGGCACTTGCGCTGGAAGCTGGCGTCGCCCACGGCCAGCACTTCGTCAACCAGCAGGATCTCGGGTTGCAGGTGGGCGGCGACAGCAAAAGCGAGCCGCACGTACATGCCACTGGAGTAACGCTTCACCGGTGTGTCTAGGAATTTTTCGACTTCGGCAAAGGCGACGATTTCATCGAATTTCTTCCGGATCTCGGCTTGAGACATGCCGAGGATGGCGCCGTTCAGGAAAATGTTTTCACGTCCAGTCAACTCGGGATGGAACCCGGTGCCTACCTCCAGCAGACTGGCGACCCGGCCACGGATGCGGACCTCACCGGCGGTCGGCTCGGTGATCTGGCTGAGAACCTTTAGCAGAGTGGATTTTCCAGCCCCATTGCGACCGATAATGCCGACCACTTCGCCAGGTTTGATGTCGAATGAGACATCCTTTAACGCCCAGAAGTCAGATGAATCTTTGGTTTTCTTACCATCCGTAAGAGTAGCCTTTTTTTGAAAAAGATTTTTGAAGCCATCCGCGAGGCGATCGCGCAAGGTGTCATGCTTCAAGGTCTCTCCCAGACGATAGAGCTTGCTCAGATTTCGGACGCTGATGATGTTTTCAGGCATGCTCAGATGACGTCGGCAAAGGTTCTTTCAGTGGTGCGGAAGTAATAGGCCCCACTGATCAATAAAATCAGGATGAGCAGAGAGCTGCTGATGACACCGGACCACAACGGTTCGAAATTACCGCCCAAGATGCACCAGCGAAATCCTTCCACGATCCCAACCAAAGGGTTCAGTGTGTAAAACCAGAAGAGGTACTTTTCCGGAACCACGGATACCGCGAAGCCCACCGGAGTAACATAGAGGCCGATCCGAGTGAGGAAAGGCACGACGTATTTCACATCACGGTATTTGACATTAAGCGCACTAAGCCAGAGCCCAATGCCAAAAGCAGCAAGAAACGCCAGGATAGAGAAGAGGGGCAGGGCGAGGAGGCGCAGGGTAAATGGTACTTGATACCACAGCATCAGGCCGACCAGAAGGACCAGTGAGATTAAAAAATCAATCATCCCGCTGAGCACGGCACTGGCCGGGATGATAGCCCGGGGAAAATAGATTTTGGTGATCATACCTTGCGAGGCGACCAGCGAATTACTGCTCTCACTCATGGCATTGGAAAAAAACTGCCACGGGACCAGGGCTGCCAAAGTGAGTACGGCGTAGGGGGCACCATTACTCGGGAGTTTGGCCAAGTAGCCGAAGACGACCGTAAAAACCAGCATGGTCAGCAGGGGCTGCAGCAGGGCCCAGGTAATCCCGAGCATGGTCTGTTTGTAGCGGATCAGGACATTGCGCCATGCCAGTTGCCAAAAAAGCTCCCGGTAGCGCCAGAGTTCGGGGAAATTGATCGCCGCCAAGCCGTTACGTGGCTTGATGACCCTTTCGGTAAGGTGTGTGGTTAAAGCGGGGGTAGACATCGGTCAAAGCAGTCGGTTGATAAGTGGATTATCAATCAGGGCGCTGATCTGGCGGTGGAAATTCCGGGCATGTTCCAAGCGTTCAGTTATCGCTTTCAAATCTGGTTCTGCTTGCCCGGGGTTTGCTGGCGCAACCATAGTCTCTTTAGCCAATTTTTCCACCTGTTCCAAGTGGGTGCCAGCCGTTTTGAGTTTTTTCTGCAAGGTCTCTAGCAGGCCATTCCGAAGTATCTTCCGAAAATCTATTTCCGCCTCGTAGAAATCTCGTCGATCGCCTTTGATCCAAACTTTGTGGACAGCGGTCCAGCGTTCCATCTGCCGGATAGTGATGCTGATGCTGGCTTTACTGACGCCTAGTTGCGAGGCGATATCTTCAAGACAAAGCGGGTCTGGATGAACGTATAGAAGAGCGTAAATTTGGCCTACCAAGCGCCCCAAGCCAAATGATTGGGTGGTAGAGCCACCCGCTTCGATAAATTT
>CAZRGY010000528.1:0-3119 GCA_964599715.1 uncultured Verrucomicrobiota bacterium
GGCGGCAGGAGACCTTGTTGATGAAATACTCGCTGCCCCCATCCCGGAAGACGCGACGGGTCACGGTGACCTCGTTGTAATCCATCTCCACCCCGGCGGCACGAAGCTGCTCCTGATCCACATCCCCGATGGTCAGGGAAACCTCTGCCATGCCCAAGGGTTTACGGCTGTCCGTGCCGTTAAAGATGACGTCGGCCATCTCGCCACCGCGCAAGGCTTTGGCGGATTGCTCGCCCAACACCCACCGGATGGCATCGGCCACATTCGACTTGCCGCACCCGTTGGGGCCCACGATGGCCGTGATGCCCGGCAGGAAGTTCAACGAAGTCTTGTCGGCGAACGACTTGAAGCCGAGGACAGTTAGATTCTTGAGGTACATGGCGACTCCTATGAAAAGCCATTCCGGCGCGCTTTCAAGGGAAAATACACCATAGATAGCGGGAAGTTATTCACAATTACACAACCTGTTGTGGTGTCCCATTCATGCCCCAAGTCGCGAAAAAGCTCGTTTTCGCCACTTTTTACCGATAACGTGCGGCCTCAGAACATGATTGTAGCTCAAGGACTTGCCAAGTCGTTCAAGGACCCCAAGCGCGGAATCTTCCGGGCCGTGGACGGCGTGAGCTTCCGTTGCGAGCCGGGTCAAATCTACGGCCTGCTGGGAGCGAACGGCGCCGGCAAGACCACCACCCTCCGCATCCTCGCCACCCTGCTACAGCCGACCGAAGGCTCGGCACAAGTGGCCGGTTTTGACATCCAGAAGGAGCCTGAGAAGGTTCGGGCGAATATCGGCTTCCTCTCCACCGCCACCGCGCTTTACGCCCGTCTCACGGCCAAGGAGACAATCGAATACTTCGGCAAGTTGAATGGGCTCAGCCACGACACGCTCAAGGCGCGGGTGGCCGAGCTGGTCCGGCTCTTGGAGATCGAGGAATTCGCCGACCGGCGCTGTGACAAACTCTCCACCGGCCAAAAGCAGCGTGTCTCCATCGCGCGGACGCTCATCCATGATCCGCAGGTGATGATTTTCGATGAACCCACCCACGGCCTCGATCTGATGACCGCGCGGACCATCGTGGGCTTCATCAAGCAATGCCGGGACCGGGGCAAGACGGTCATCTTTTCCAGCCACATCATGAGCGAAGTAGAACGGCTCTGCGACCACATCGGCATCATCCATCATGGCAAACTGCTCATTGAAGGAACCATTGGGGAATTGAAGACGCGCACGGGCTTGGCTGATCTGGAAGAGATCTTCGTCCAAATCGTGGAGGGCAAGGTATGAACTGGCGCAACATCCGCAATATCTTCGGCAAGGAATTGCTCGATACGCTCCGCGACAAGCGCACGCTCATCTCCTCGGTCGTCGTGCCCCTGCTGCTCTTCCCCATGATGACCATCGGCTTTGGCACCGTGGCCGCCAAGGCGGTGAAGAGTCTGAACAAGGAGACGGTCAGCATCATGGTCTTCGGCAAGGAACACGCGCCGGCCTTGATGAAACAGATGGAAGCGATGCCGGGCCTCAAGATCGAGCCCAGCGCGGATGATTTCAAACAACGCATCGGCGATAAGAAACTGCGCGCCGCCATCGAGTTTCCCGAAAACTTTGAAGCCGCGCTGACATTAGACCCGACCAATGCGCCGCATGTGAAGATCTACAGCTACGAGGGCGAAGTCCGCTCACAAGTGGCCGTGCGGCAATTGCAAGGCTTGCTGCGTGATTACTCGGACAAGGTGGTGGGCAATCGATTGGAAGCCAAAGGCCTCTCCCACGATACCTTGAAGCCTTTCAAGACCGATGTGGAGAATGTCGCCCCGCCAGAGAAGGTCACCGGGTCCATCTTGGGCGGCTTGATCCCCTATATGATCATCTTTCTGTGCTTCGTGGGCGCGGTGACACCGGCCATCGACCTCACGGCGGGCGAAAAGGAGCGCGGCACGATGGAGACGATTTTGGTGACGCCGGTAAGCCGCTCGGAATTGGTCGCTGGTAAGTTTCTCCTGGTCGTGACGGTATCCCTCATCACCACGCTGCTCTCCATCGCCTCATTTGCCATCACGTTCTCGCTGCCGATGAGCGCGATCCAGAGCATGGGGCCGAAGGCGGCCGGCATGTTCTCGTTTCAGGTGAACCCATTGAGCATCCTGTGGGTGCTCATCATGCTGTTGCCGCTGGCGGTGTTCTTCTCCGCGCTGCTGATCGCCGTGGGGACGTTCGCCCGCACCTTCAAGGAGGCGCAGACCTATATCTCGCCCATGATGGTGCTCGTCATCATCCCGGCGGTGGCGGCCACGCTGCCCGGTTTCGACCTCAACGCGAAGCTCGCACTTGTCCCCATCCTGAACGTGAGCCTGGTGTGCAAGGACGTGCTCACCGCCAATTTCAACTGGGGGCTCATCGCGCTCACGTTCGTGTCCAGTTGCGCGTATGCGGGCGTGGCGCTGGCTTGTGCGGTGCAGGCGTTCAAGCGGGAGTCGGTGTTATTCAGGACGTAAGGCTTCGCAATGACGAATGACCAAGCACGAATGACGAAGGAATGGCAAATGGCAAATGTCGTAACGCCTTATTGAATCAATGGGCATTGATCATTCCTTCGTCATTCGGATTTCGTCATTGGTCATTCCTCCTTCATCCGCTACACTGTCCCCTGTCATGGCTGACGTTGTTCTGACCACGCTTAACGCGAAGTACATTCATGCCGCCTTCGGCCTGCGCTATCTGCTGGCCAATATGGGCGAGCTGCAGGCGCGTACGTGTCTGGTGGAGTTCGATATCAACCAGCGCGCGCTGGACATCGCGGAAGTCTTGCTGGCGCGGAATCCGCAGATCATCGGCTTCGGCGTGTATATCTGGAACACGGTGCAGACGCGCGAGGTCATCTCTGCATTGAAGCGCATCCGGCCAGACCTGGTCATCGTGCTAGGCGGTCCCGAGGTGAGCTACGAGACAGAAGGCCAGGAGATCGTGGCGCTCGCGGATTACGTCATCACGGGTGAGGCCGATCTGGAATTCGGGAAGCTCTGCACGAAGCTGCTCGCCGGTGAACGCCCTGCGCAGAAGATCATCGCCGCTCCCCTGCCCGACTTCAGCCAGATCAAGCTGCCCTACGATCTTTACA
>CAZRGY010000529.1:0-3114 GCA_964599715.1 uncultured Verrucomicrobiota bacterium
ATGCGTCCGTAGCCGTTCTTCAGTAAATAGGGGACGACGGAGCGGCAGCAGTTGAAGACGCCATTCAGATTGATATCGATGACTGCGCCCCATTCCTCGGGCGTGAATTCCCAGGTCTTTTTGTTCACTCCGGCGATGCCGGCATTGTTCACAAGGATATCGATTTTGCCGAACGAATCCGCAGTGCTCTTGGCGGCAGCTTCTACAGAGGCGGGGTCGGTCAGTTGGACGGGAACGGAGATGACCTCGCCGTATGTCTTGAGAGAGCTTACGGCTTCGGCCAGAGCGGCGGCATCGCGGTCCCACAAGGCGACGGCGGCACCGGACTCGAGGAGGCGTTGCGAGATGGCGTAGCCGATACCACGGGCACCGCCGGTGACGATGGCCTTGCGTCCTTTGAGATCGATCTGGTTCATGGGGGGAAAGGGTAGGGGCAAAAATGACCGATTTCCAAGCCCGAATGACGAAGGAATGAACAATGACAAATGACAAGGGAAAACATCGAACACCGGTTGCACCGGCTGGCCAATACATCGAACGCCGAACATCGAGAGAGGGGAGAATGGACGTTATTTTGTCTCCAAGCAACGCATATAGCGCATATAGGGCTAACGGGAGGAAGCGGGAATCTGTCAGGGTGGGGGCGTGAAGGGAGAACTTTTGTGTGAACGTATTGGAACGTAGTGGAACGCAAGGCTACCGCCTTGCTGTGGAAGTTGGCAGGATGGTCGCGTGGAAAAGAAGATTTTGTGTAGTTGTACGTGTTATAGCGAGAGGAACGCTAACGGACATCGAGAAATGCTGGCAGAGTGAGGGCATATGAGGAAGACGGAGACAGTGGAATCGGATGAAGGTGAAAAGAAGGCAGGCTGCCTGAGGGATGGGGCGTGGCTGCGGGTTGGAGAGCGGCGCTCCGGGGGATGGAAAAGTGCATTGCGTGGTCAAGAATCTTGCATGGCAGAGGCGGGCGGGAACGGTTATGGTAGGAGCATTGAAATCCCTATGGTGAGTTTTGAAGCAATAGCGCTGCTGAAGCGCATGAGTTTGCTGGTGGTCGCGCTGGCTTTGGTCGCGTCGGCGAATGCGGCGGATAAGCGCGGCGGCAAAGTGGATTACCAGCGGGACATACGGCCTATCATCTCGGCCAAATGCTATCATTGCCATGGGCCGGATGAAGGGACGCGGGAAGCGAAGCTGCGGCTGGATATCCGGGAGGAGGCGGTGAAGGACCGCAAAGGGACGTTTGCTATCAAGCCGGGCGATCTCAAACAGAGCGAGGTGTATGCGCGTATCATCACTACAGATGAAGACGACATCATGCCGCCGCCGAAGACGGGGCATCCGCTGACCAAAGCAGAGGTCGAAACTTTGAAACGGTGGATCCAGCAGGGGGCGGAGTATGAGGATCATTGGGCCTTCAGCAAACCCGAGCGCCCTGAGGTGCCGGAGTCTCGCAGTTCCAGACGCTGGGCGGCGAATGCGGTGGATCATTTCATCCATGAGCGGATGGACGAGGCGGGATTGAAGCCAGCCAAGCAGGCGGACCGGCATGCGTTGGTGCGTCGGCTCTCGCTGGATCTCATCGGGCTACCACCGACACCGCAGGAGGTGCAGGCGTTCGTGAACGACAAGAGCGAGAATGCCTACGAGAAGCTGGTGGATCGTTTGCTGGCGTCGCCGCATTACGGGGAGAAGTGGGCGCGGATGTGGCTGGACCTGGCGCGTTATGCGGATTCGGCAGGTTATGGCTCCGATCCGTTGCGCTTGAACATCTGGCCGTATCGCGATTGGGTGATCAATGCGTTCAACCGAAATCTGCCGTATGACCAGTTCACCATCGAGCAGCTGGCGGGTGATCTATTGCCGAACCCGACGCGCGAGCAACTGGTCGCGACGGCGTTTCATCGCAACACGATGACGAACACGGAAGGCGGCACGGATGACGAGGAGTTCCGGGTGGCAGCGGTGAAAGATCGTGTGGGGACGACGATGCAAGTCTGGATGGGACTGACGATGAACTGCGCGCAGTGTCACACGCACAAATACGATCCGATCACCCAGAAGGAGTATTACCAGTTCTACGCGTTCTTCAACCAGACGGAAGACACGGACAAGCCGGACGATTTCCCGACGATGCCGCTGCCGACCACGGAAGAAACGGCGAAGATGGAGAAGGTTAAAACGGAGATCGCGGGCCTGGAGGAACAGTTCAAGGCGACTTCGCCGGAGTTGCTGGCCGAGTTGGCAAAGTGGGAGAAGGTGCAGCAAGCGGGCATCGAATGGACGACCTTGAAGCCGATGCTGGCGAAGGCGAGTTCGGGGAATGCGCTCGCGGTACTATCCGATCAAAGCGTGCTCGCGATGGGCGAAGCGGCGGACAAGGACACCTACACCGTGCAAGCACAAGCCGGGGTAAAGGGCATGACGGCGTTGCGGTTGGAGGTGCTGCCGGATGCATCACTGCCTGGTGGTGGACCGGGGCGGGCGAGCGGGAACTTTGTGCTGAGCGGCGTGAAGCTCACGGTGAAAGGAACGAAGAGCAGTGTGCCGCAAGCGCGTTATGTGCGGATCGAACTGCCGGGCAAGAAGAAGCTGCTCTCGCTGGCCGAAGTGCAGGTCTTCAGCGGAGACAAGAATGTGGCGCAGGGAAAGACGGCGAAGCAATCGAGCACGGATTACGAGGCCCCGGCGGCTTACGCGGTGGATGGGAATACGGATGGAAAGTTCGATCTGAAATCCACGACGCATACGAAGACGGAAGATAACCCGTGGTGGGAGGTGGACTTGGGTGAGGTGCAGCCAGTGGAGCGCGTGATGGTTTGGAATCGCACGGATGGCAATGTGGGCGGGCGACTGGCGGGATTCCGCATTCAGGCGCTGGATGCGGCGCGCAAGACGGTCTGGGAAAACACGGTGGCTGAGGCACCGAAAACGAAGGTGGAGCTGGCGACGAATGGCGAGCGCTCGGTGATGCTGAAGAATGCCTCGGCCGATTACAGCCAGAATGATTTCGAAGCGGACAAGGTTTTGACGGCTGGCAAGAAGTCGGGCTGGGCCATCGCAGGCGAGACGGGCAAGCCGCATGCGATGGTGTTCGAACTGGCGAGTCCGTTG
>CAZRGY010000530.1:0-3104 GCA_964599715.1 uncultured Verrucomicrobiota bacterium
GTCATCGCGGATGGCGGCATCACGAAGTCCGGCGATATCGTGAAGGCGTTGACGCTATCCCAAGCGGTGATCTGCGGCGGGTTGCTGGCGGGTTGCCCGGAGGCACCGGGTAACATCATCGAGATCAGCGGGAAACTTTATAAGCAGTATCGCGGCATGGGCAGCATCGCGGCGATGAAGGCGGGCTCGGCGGCGCGTTATGGTCACACGGCGGACAAGACGCGCAAGGTCGCGGCCGAAGGTGTGGAAGCGCTCAAAGAGGTCTCGGCCTCGGTGGATTCGGTGTTGACGCAGTTGATCGGTGGCATCCAGTCGGGCATGGGTTATCTCGGGGCGCCGAACCTGGAGCAATTGCAAGCGAAGGCGCGTTACATCCGCGTGAGTCCGGCGGGCCAGAAAGAGGCGTCGCCGCATGACGTGATCGAGGTGAAGAGCGGGACGAAGGATTAGAACTCGATGGGCTCGTTCATCTTGGCGCAGTGAGGGCAGCGGGAGAGATCGGTGTCTTCGTCATCGGTATAGACGAAGGCGCAGCTCTCGCAACGGAAGATGCGGTCCTTGCTGGGCGAGGGGAGGAAACCTTGTTCGCGTCGTTCGTAATAGAGCGCGAGGAGACCGAGCGCACCCAGGATCACCGCCACGTAAGCGAAGATGAGGAGATCGGCACTCATATCACGGCGGCGGGGAATTGGTGATGGAGGTGGCGGTGGTGCGCCAGCGGAAGATCACGCGACCCCAAGTGAGGTCCGCCCCGATCGGGCTGGCGGGCGCGCGCGTGGGTGAAGGAGCGAACCGGAATTGGCGGCAGAAATCGAGCGCTTGCTTGTCCGCCGCCGCGTCCCCGCTGGATTGCTCGACCACGGCGCTGAAGACATCGCCGGAGGCATCCACCGCGAGATTCACATGCGTCTCGCGCAACGTGCCGGCGAGCGGCCAGAGCGGGATGGAAAGTTGCGTGAGGAGTTTACGCGAGGCGAGATCGCCCGCGACGGCAAAGGAGGATTGCGTAGGCGGCGGCACGCGCGTGGACCGGATGGGCGTGCGCTCGAAAGCGGGCACCGTAGCCGCACTGGTGAGCTGCGGGGCGTTGGTCTGGTGGAAGCGTTGGAAAGGCAGGCCCAAGCGGTCGGGGTTCGCCGCGAGGAAGAAATCAGGCTCCTTCCACTCGGAGGGCGGTGTCTCGCGCGGCGGCGTGCGCAGCCAGGCTTGGCCAGAGAAACCGCGCGGATCGACGAGCGCAAACAACGTCGCCCCCGCCACGGACGGATGCTCGTTAACGGCCTGGTTCGCGGAGTGCAAGGTCAGGAGCGCGACGGGAGCGAGCGGTTTCGTTTCGCGCACGGGATGAACGGCACGTTCCGCCAGGACCCACGTGAGGAAGAGTTGCCCCGCGAACAGCAACGCGATCACGCGCAACCAGCGCGTCCGCGTCCAGGATGGCTCGCCCGCGGTCATGGCTTGCGGGGGGCATTGGTGCTCAAGGTGAGCGGTTCCCCGGTCGGTGGTGGACGGGTGGCGAGCAGCGCCTTTTGCACACCGGCCTCGCGGGCCAAAGTGCTGAGGTGCAGGAGTTGGTCATACTTCACGTTGCCATCGGCCTGGATGATGAGGGTGGCGGATTGGCCAAGGCGGCGGAGTTCCGAACGAAGCGCGGTTTGCAGGGCCTTCGCGCCGATGATCTGGTTGTCGTAATAGATTTGCCCAGTGGCATCCACCACGGCCACGAGTACGGGGCCTTCGATACCCGGCAAGCCTTCAGCACGCGGGAGGTCCACCTGGACGCCCGGCTGATAGACGACGGAGGATTGGAGGACGACGAAAATGATGAAGAGAAAGAAAACGCCCATGTAGGGGGCGAAATCAAAAGATCCGCGAAACGGTTTGTTCTGACGCGGGAACTTCATCAGTGGCGCGAGTTCGGATCGGTGACGAGGTTCAACACTTCGGTCGAGGTCTTCTCCATGTCGAGCACGATGGAGTTCACCCGGCTCACGAGGTAGTTATACATGGCATAGGCCACGATGGCGACAGCCAGACCGGCAGCAGTGCAGATGAGGGATTGCCAGATGCCTGCGGAGAGCATACCGCCGTGGGCGTATTGGCCTTGGTCTTCCATCACGCTGTAGATGCGGATGAAGCCCATCACCGTGCCGAGCAATCCCATGAGCGGGCTGATCTGCGCGATGGTCGCCAGCAGGTTCAGCTTCTGCTCCAAGCGCGGCACTTCCATGAGGCCCGCTTCTTCGAGCGCTTCACGTACGCCTTCACGCCCGCGATCACGGGCCAGGATGGCCGCTTTCACCAGCCGGGCGACCGGTCCTGGCGTGGCATCACAGATGGAGAGCGCCTCCACAACGTTGTCGCGCTTGAGCACGTTCTTCACGCCGATGAGGAACTCCGTCGAATTGATCTGGGCGCGGTGATAATGCAGCAGGCGCTCGATGACCACCGCGATGGCCACCGCGCTTACCAGCATGATCAACCACAACATGACGCCACCGTGCGCCAAAAGCTTGGGCAACATATGGGGCAAGATTACGGGCAGGGCGGATAAAACTCAACCGTTGTTGCACAATGACGAATTCACAAACCCGAATGACGAAGGAACCAACCGAGTCTCCATTGACGGTAGCGCCGGGTTCTTGGTTATTCGTCATTCCTTGGGCATTCGGATTTGGTCATTTGTCATTTCCCAAGGACTTTGCGCTTGCGTGACCGGCCCCCAGAATCAATCGTTTCCCCATGGAAAATCCAGACCAGCTACGGGAACTTTTTCGGATGCAAAAGGCGCTCAATGCGCGTATCGGCGTGAACACGGACAGCATGACGGAGGAGGAGAAGACCAAGTGGATCCTCAATTACTGCCGCGCCATGTCCCAGGAGATGGCTGAGTTGACGGATAGCGTCCCGTGGAAATGGTGGGCGAAGTACCAGAAGTTCGACGAGCAGAACGCCCGGGTGGAAGTCGTGGACCTGTTCCATTTCCTCATCAGCATGGCGCAAGTCCTCGGCATGAGCGCTGATGACGTCTACGCCGCTTACGTGAAGAAGAACGAAGTGAATTTCAAGCGTCAGGAATCCGGCTATACCCAGAAGGACCACGA
>CAZRGY010000531.1:0-3092 GCA_964599715.1 uncultured Verrucomicrobiota bacterium
TCGGGCCAACTTGCCGTATCGAAACATGCGCGTATTCTGCGGTTATTTTGGCATCACTCCAGCAAAAAAGAGATAAAGAGGAATTTTTCTTGATTAGGCAGGGAAACACCCACTAGATTCGATTCGATCAAGGCGCGAAGCTGGGCGACTCGAAATTCAAAAAATATACCACTATGACTTCTGCACGTTACATTCTTCCTATTGCTGCTTGTGCAACACTACTCGCCAGTTGCGGTTCCAAAGAAGAAGCAACTACCGCGGCATCCGATGCACCAAGTCCGTCCGAACTGGTTGATAAGAGTAAAATCGTCCATGGCACAGAGGTAAAAACCGTTGAACTCACCAACCCGCTTAACCAGGAATGGGTTACCAAAGGTAAAGTCACCTATGAAATGAAGTGCCTCGCCTGCCATAGACTCGACGCTACACGCGTCGTCGGCCCGGGTTGGACCGGAGTTACAAAAAAACGCGAGCCTGTCTGGATCATGAACATGATCACCAATGTGGACATGATGCTGGAGACCGATGAGGAAGCCCAGAAGCTGTTGGAACTCTGTTTGGTGCGCATGCCCAACCAAAATGTAAGCGAGCCCGAGGCTCGCGAACTTCTCGAATTTATGCGCCACAACGATGGTGAGAAATAAACTGAAATTCCTAATCCAAACCCACCGCACAACCATGAAACAAAAAATAAAACAAGCGGCCGCCGTGTTGCTGGCCGTTTCCGCAGCCGTGCTCGCTACCAGTTGCAAGCCCAAAGGCATCATTCAGAAAGTCGAGAGCGGCACGGCCGAAAAAGTCTATGTCCCGCCTGGAGAGAAGGATGAAATGTATAACTTTGTCTCCGGTGGATTCAGCGGGAATGTCGCGGTATATGGCTTGCCGTCCGGTCGCTTGTTCCGCCAGATCCCGGTTTTTTCCGCCCATCCCGAGTCCGGTTGGGGATACAGCGAGGAAACCAAGGCCATGCTTGAAACGTCTTTCGGATACGAACCATGGGATGATCAACACCATCTTGCTCTTTCCCAAACCAAAGGCGAACACGACGGTCGCTGGGTTTTTGCCAATGCCAACAACACACCGCGCGTGGCACGCATCAGCACGGAAACCTTCCGCACCGAGGAAATCCTGGAAATACCTAACAGTTCTGGAAACCACTCATCGCCCTTCATTACGGAAAATTCTGAATACATTGTTGCCGGAACACGCTTCTCCTATCCGCTGGATGATGAGGGCTCCAATCCCGATGTGCCTATTTCCACTTACAAGGAGAACTTCAAAAGCACCTTCAGCATGATCTCTGTGGCTCCCGACACAGGCCGGATGAAGGTAGCCTTCCAGATCCTGCTGCCGGGCATCGACATCGATCTCGCCCGCGCCGGCAAGGGGAAATCGCACGGTTGGATGTTCTTCACCTGCTACAACAGCGAACTTGCGCACACGCTGCTCGAAGTAAACGCATCCCAAAAAGACAAGGACTTCATCGGCGCAATCAACTGGAAGAAATGTGAGGAATACATCAAGGCCGGCAAGGGCCGCAAATCCCGCAACAAGCACCTTCACCACGTCTGGAATGAGGAAACCCACAGCACAATGTCCACCGTTGAGGACGAAGTCATTATCCTCGATCCTACAGAGCTCAAAGACATCATCTACTTCATGCCTTGCCCAAAATCGCCGCATGGCTGCGACACCGATCCTACCGGCAGCTACATCGTCGGCAGTGGTAAGCTCGCCGCGCTGATTCCTGTGTTTTCATTCGACAAGATCCAGGCTGCGATTGCAGCCAAGGATTACGAAGGCGAGTTCGAAGGCATACCGGTTCTCAAATACGAATCGGTCCTCCACGGCGAAGTCAAGAAACCAGGCCTCGGCCCATTGCACACGGAGTTCGATGGCAAGGGATTTGCCTATACTTCAATGTTCGTAACCTCCGAGATCGTTAAATGGAATATTGAAACTCTCGAAGTGGTGGACCGCACCCCGACCTTCTACTCGGTGGGCCACATGACCATTCCCGGTGGCTGCACTGCCAAACCGCATGGAAAATATGCGATTGCTTATAACAAGATCACCAAGGACCGCTACCTGCCCACCGGTCCAGAACTCACGCAGTCCGCACAGTTGTATGATATATCCGGTGACAAGATGAAGCTTCTGCTCGACTTCCCGACAGTAGGCGAACCGCATTATGCCGAAGCGATTCCCGCTGAACTCATCATGCCACGCTCCAAGAAGATCTACAAACTGGAAGACAACCATCACCCCCACGCCACCAAGAGCGAAAAGGACGCACGAGTCGTGCGCGAAGGGAATGTGGTGCGCGTGTATATGACCGCTATCCGCTCTCACCTTGCTCCTGACAACATCGAGGGCATCAAGATCGGCGATGAAGTTTATTTCCACGTTACCAACCTCGAACAGGACTGGGACGTACCCCACGGTTTTGCGGTCAAGGGTGCGAGAAATTCCGAGCTTCTGATCATGCCCGGTGAAACCATTACGCTCAAGTGGGTGCCCAATCGGGTCGGCATCGCACCGTTTTATTGCACCGACTTCTGTTCCGCGCTGCACCAGGAAATGCAGGGCTACGCCCGTGTTTCCCCTGCGGATTCTGATGTGCCGCTGCGCTTCGGTATGGGTGACACCGCACCGAAATAGCCAACACAGCACACCCATCGGCCACGCCTCTCTGGCATGGCCGATGGTAAACGCAGCTCGCGACCTATACATGAAACGTCTCCACTTAGTCACCCGCATGCTTCTGCTTCTAGGCTTGGTCTGCATGGCCTTCGCATGGAACCAGCCGACATGGCAGATCAGGCTATGGGCCCCCCAATACCCCGAGGGGCTGGCGATGCAGATCTGGCTTAACGACATCACCGGTGACGTGGATGTGATCAACGGCCTCAACCACTACATCGGCATGCGCGAAATTGAGGTGGACACTTTTCCCGAGTTCAAGCTCATGAAGGGAATTCTGTTGGGACTCATCGCCATCGGCTTGCTGCCGGTGATCACCGGCCGCAGGCCTTTTCTGTGGGTTTTTGTGCTCGTCCTTCTCACGGCTGCGGCCGCCGGTTTAGCCGACT
>CAZRGY010000532.1:0-3085 GCA_964599715.1 uncultured Verrucomicrobiota bacterium
CAAGTCTTCGGCGTGTATGGCCTGGGATTTATGCTCATGCTTCTCGCCTGCTTTCTCTCCCTGCTCCGACGCGAGGCGATGCTAGTAGTCACCGCTCTGGTCATGCTGGTTTTCAGCGCTTCTACGCGCGATTGGTCGCTGCCGGCCAAGTTCTCTCAACGCAAGCCGGTGCATTCCGTGGCCGTGGCGGGCTTGCAACTGGAATTCCCCACGGAAGGTGAAGTGATACGGGGGTTGAATGAATTGCTCGTGAAACAACCAGACGCTCAACTCATCATGCTCAGTGAGTATACTTTCTCCGGTGAGGTGCCAGCCAAAGTCCGTGATTGGTGTCAGCTCAACCAGAAGTATCTCGTGGCGGGTGGTAAGGCAGCGACGACGAGCGGCGCTTACTACAACACCGCGTTCGTCATCGGGCCGGATGGGAAAACCGTTTTTCAACAGGCCAAGAAAGTCCCCATCCAGTTCTTCGATGACGGCTTGCCCGCTAAACAACAAGCTCTCTGGGAATCTCCTTGGGGCCGACTCGGCATCTGTATCTGTTACGATCTTAGTTTCTCCCGCGTAGTGGACGAACTCGTCCGCCAAGGCGCGCAAGGCATCTTGGTGCCGACCATGGATGTGATTTCATGGGGCGAGTATCAGCATCAATTGCACGCCCGGGTCGCACCCGTACGAGCCATGGAACACGGCGTTCCGATTCTACGTGTCGCCAGCTCTGGAGTTTCACAACTGGTCGATGGCAAGGGCCGGGTAATGGCCTCCACTTCAGTACCCGGCGACGGAGACATCTTCGGCGGTCGTCTGATTCTGGTGGCGCAAGGCTCCCAGCCCATCGACCGGCACCTCGCCCCGGCCGCCAGTGCGGCGACTCCCCTCATCGGTCTGCTGGCGGTAATGCTGAGCCGTAGAAAAGTTGTCCACAGAACAAAAACCTCTAAAGCTGCTCGTCACGGAGAACAGAACCTGCTCTCTATTTGATGTTTTCAAATGAAAGCCTTTTTCAAAATCCTCGTCCGCTTGCTGTATCGCTTCCGCGCCTATGATATGGAAGCACTGAGCACGCCCGGACCGGTGTTACTCCTGCCCAATCATATCTCCTGGCTGGATTGGCTCTTCCTCGCCGTGTGTCTGGATGACGATTGGAAATTCGTCACCTCGGCGAACACCGCCAAGACTTCGTGGCTGCACCACAAGGTGATGGTGAACAAGCGCACCTTCCCTATTGACCCGAACTCACCCTATGCGGTGAAGCAGATGGCCGAACACTTGCAAAAAGGTGGCCGCCTTGTGCTCTTCCCAGAAGGCCGTCTCTCGCGTACTGGCAACCTGATGAAGCTGTTCGACGGCACCGGCTTTCTCATCTACAAGACCCACGCCAAGGTCATCACCTGCTATCTGCGCAAGGCACACCGCCTGCCGCTCTCGCCCCACTCCGGCTGGAAAGAGTGGTTCCCGGAAGTGACCGCCCATTTCAGCGGTGTGCATACCGCACCGAAGCTCGAACACCTCAGCACGGCGGAAGCCCGCCGTATCGTCACGGACTGGCTGCGCGATCAATTGGTAAACCTGCAGTTCAAGACGGAGATGGAATTCGGCGAGAAGAATCTCGTCCACGCCATCGCAGAAACGGCAGCGGACATTCCGAACGAGATCGCTCTGGAAGACATCAACCGCACGCCCGTCACCTTCCGCAAACTGCTGGTCGGTTCCGACCTCATGGCCCAGCAGATGCGTCCGCACTTGCCCGCGCAAGCGGCACGCGTCGGTGTGCTGCTGCCGAACATCGCGGCCACTCCCGTCGTCTGCCTCTCGCTCTGGTCGTTGGGGCATGTGCCCGCCGTGCTGAACTTCAGCACGGGCATCCCCGTCATGATCGCCTGCGCGCAATTGGCGGGCATGAAGCAGATCATCACCTCCCGCGAGTTCTTGCGGAAGGCACGGCTGGACGTGGAACCGATGAGCACGGCCGGTATCCAGTTCCTTTATCTGGAGGATTTGCGCGCTGGCATCACTGGAAGCCAAAAACTCATCACCTTGCTGAAACACATCCTCTGGCCGCGCCATGCCTTGACCTGTGTGCAGGATTATGAAGACACCGCCGTGATCCTCTTCACCAGCGGCTCGGAAGGCGTGCCCAAGGGCGTGGAGCTGACGCACAAAAACATCCTCGCGAACATCCGTCAGATGCTCGCCATCACCGACCTGCAGGATAATGACCGCGTCTTCAATTGTCTCCCGATGTTCCACAGCTTCGGTCTCACGGTCGGCACTTTGCTGCCGCTGGTGCGTGGGCTTTATTCCTTCGTGTATCCTTCACCACTGCATTACCGCGTGGTGCCCACGGCGCTCTATGACCGCGACTGCACCGTATTCCTCAGCACGAACACCTTCCTGAACGGTTACGCGCGCAAGGCGCATGCGTATGACTTCCGCAGTATGCGTTATCTCTTCGCGGCCGCGGAGAAATTGCAGGAGACGACGGCGAAGACCTGGTCGGAGAAATTTGGCGTGCGCATCCTGGAGGGTTACGGCGCCACGGAGTGTAGCCCGTGTGTGAGCGTGAACACCCCGCTCCAACCGCGCAATGGCACGGTGGGGCGCTTGCTGCCGGGCATCGAATACAAACTCGAGCCGGTCGAAGGCGTGGAGGATGGCGGTCGCCTGCATGTGCGCGGCCCGAACATCATGAAGGGCTACCTGAACGCCGATGCGAACGAGAAATTCAAAGCGGAAGGCGGCTGGTATGACACGGGCGATATCGTGGCCGTGGACAGCGACGGCTTCCTCTCTGTGCGCGGTCGCATGAAACGCTTCGCCAAGATCAGCGGCGAGATGGTCAGTCTCACCGCCGTGGAAGACGCGCTGGCTGGCGCTTTCCCGCAATTCGGTCTGCGCTGCCAGATCGCCGTGGTCGCCGTGCCGGATGAGGAAAAGGGCGAGAAGCTCATCGCCATCAGCAACGAACCCAAGCTCACGCTCGACGACCTGCGCAAAGTGATCAAGGAGAAGGGCCTGAGCAATCTCAACGTGCCGCGAGAAGTCAAAGCCGTGCGCGAGATCCCCAAGCTGGGCACGGGCAAGG
>CAZRGY010000533.1:0-1844 GCA_964599715.1 uncultured Verrucomicrobiota bacterium
CTTAAGTAGCGAGGTGAAGACCTATGAATCTTAAAGCAATATTAGCCGTATCCATCCTGGCCAACGTCCTGCTAGGAGCACTGGCATTACGTTCCTCCGCGCCGACACCAGTAGTTGAAAAGATTGAGCCAGCTCCCGCTCCATCTGCTCCCAAGCCCAAAGTGATACAGCAAACGGTCACCAATACGGTGACGAAACGGATCACCTGGGAGATGGTGGAATCGGGTGATTACAAGGAATACATCGCCAACCTGCGGTCCATCGGCTGCCCGGAGGAGACCATCCGGGACATCATCATCGCCGATGTGAACAAGCTGTACGACAAGAAGAAGAAGGAAGCACGGGGAACCCCCAAGAAATTCGAGTATTGGAAAGGCGGGAATCCCTTCGCCGGGGTGATGGATACTGAATTGATGCAAAAGCTACGGGTCTTGGATGAAGAAAAGAACGCCGTGTTGCGGGCCTTGGGTATCACGCCTGATGCCAAAACAGAAATGGCCCAGGCGATGGTGATGAACCCGCTGGAGACTGCGCTCGATTTTCTTTCGGATGAAAAGAAGTCACGGGTGGTCAAGCTGATGACGGATATGCAGTCAAAGATGATGGAGGCCAGCAAAGATGGCAATGATCCGGAAGCCATGGGCAAGGCCATGAAAGACATGGAAACTGCGCTCAAGGGCGTGCTGACGCCACAAGAGTATCTGGATTATCAACTGCGGTTCTCCATGACGGCCAACATGATGCGGAGTCAGTTGACGGGTTTTGAACCGAACGAAGGAGAATTCATGAAGGTCTTCACGTTGCGTGAGGCATTTGACAGTGAATACTCGCCCATGAGCCGGGGAAGCGAAACTGAGGAACAACGCAAAGCACGCGAAGCAGCGGAAAAGAAGCTGAAAGAGGATATCAAAACCTCGCTCGGAGCGCAGCGTTACGCCGAATACGAGCGGGCGCAGGATTGGAGCTTCCAGCAGATCTACCGGGCCGCCAAGAAGGCCGACCTGGATACGGCCGAAGCGGTCAAAGTGTATGACATGAAGAAAGCCGCCGAAACGGCTACGGCCGAGTTGCGCAATAATAAGGACCTGACGCAGGAGCAAAGAACCCAGGCGCTGCAAGGCATCCAGCAGCAAACGGAGGCCTCGGTGAAAGCAGTCTTAGGTGAAAAAGGCTGGGACCAATACAACCGGGGCAACAATACTTATTGGATCAAGAACATCCATCGGTAAGCAAGTTGGAGCTGTCTGCAGAAACTAACTCATCAGAGCCTCGATCGCTTCCACTTCCACCGGGATATCGGCCATGAGGTCCACGGGGCCATCTTCAGTGATGAGGATGTCATTCTCCAATCGGATGCCGATACCTTCGGCGGGGATATAGATGCCCGGCTCCACGGTCATAACCCATCCGGCGGCCATCGGTTCCGTGGTGAAGCCCACATCATGCACATCCAGTCCCATCGGATGCCCCAGGCCATGCATGAAATACTTGCGGCAGGCCGGATTGTCCGGGTCTTGCTTCTTGATGTCTGAAGATTTCAGGAGATCCAGTTTCAGAAGCTCCTCATTCATCATGTCCCATGATTCGCGTTGCCAATCGCGGGCAAGTTTACCAACCACGGCGCCTTTGATGCTGGCGCGCATCACGCGCAGCACAGCGTTATAAATCTGTTTCTGCCGACGGGTGAATTTGCCGCTCACGGGAATCGTGCGGGTCAGGTCGGAATTGTAGTTCGCATACGCGGCGGCGACATCAAGCAACAGCAGGTCGCCCTTTTTGCAGACCTGATCATTTTGATGGTAGTGCAGCACGCAGGCATTCGCGCCCGAAGCGATGATGGGGCC
>CAZRGY010000533.1:1944-3083 GCA_964599715.1 uncultured Verrucomicrobiota bacterium
TGCTCGTTCGGTTCACGGAGGAAGAGCACTTCGCGCAACTTGGGATCGAACGAATCGGGCGCGATGAGCAAAAGGGACTCCTCCTGCTCTATACCTGATAGATAAAACAGGTCGGCATTGGCCGCCATAGGCAAGACCCCATCGGCATTGGTCGGCAGGATGTCATTCGCATTCACCACAGCGAGGGAATTAGGCAGCAACAGCTTTTTGAGCCGTTCGCGGTTTTCAACAAACAACGCGGAATCGATGGAGGTGTGGCGCATGGAGGAAAAGTTGCGGGATTTTGGGCCGAAAGACAATAGGGATAAACCACGGAATAAGCTGAATACACAGATAAGTTATCGACTCAAAGGTGGTGGGCGTTGTTTCCGGGTGCGCCATGCCATATAGTCCAATCCAACAGTGAACATTCCGCGCAAACTGAAGTGGTGTATCGTCGGCGTGCTAAGCGTCGGAGTGAGCATCTTTGCGGGTGTCCAAGTGAATACCAGGCTGAACCCGCCGCCGATGTATGAGGGGCAGCCGGTGGCACAGTGGGTGCGGGAGCTGGGCGATGCGAATTACCAGACGGCGCATCGGGCACAGACCACGGTGCCGAATATCGGCCCGGAAGCGACGCCGTATCTCATCAAGCTGCTGGAGGAACCGGAAAGCCGGTTTGATGCGTTCCGCAATAGCGTTGCCCGCAAGTTTCCCTGGCTGAAGCTGAAACCTTACGATTACGCCCGGGCGCGCTCCACGGCCATGCAACTACTCGGGCAGATGGCCCCGGGCGATACGAATGCCGTGCCCGCGCTGATCCGTGCCCTGAGTGACAAAGATGAAACCCTAGCCGTAGCAGCGAAGGAATCACTATCCCAAGCGGGTGAAGCTGCGGTATTGCCGCTGGTGGATGTCCTCACGGATAAGTCCGCCTCGGTCCGCTTCCTCGCCGTCTCTACGCTGGCGGATCTAGGGCCCAACACCGAGGCCGCCGTGCCAGCACTGCTGGAGACATTGCATGATGAAGTGCCAGAACTACGCAGTGCGGCGATTGTCGCGTTGGCACGCAGCGGTGCCGAGGTGAAGACCTTGCTACCAGCCTTTGTGCGAGCAGCCGGTGATAAGGCGGTCACGGTGCGACTGGATGCCATCAATGC
>CAZRGY010000534.1:0-3082 GCA_964599715.1 uncultured Verrucomicrobiota bacterium
TGTTCAGAACGGAGCGCAGATGGCAGCAAGGAGCAGGAATATATCGAGGTGCCGGGAGTTGTTGCAAAGGCGGCCTGGAATCTGGAGGCCTTGAGAAAGTTGCTGGAATAACAAGAAGCGAGGATGTTGAAAGCGGCTGCGTAATGACTGGTGACATTGAGACAGCATCCTTTGAGGACCCGCTTGCGTGCGTCTATCAGGTTAACCTAAACGACAGAATCGTGAGGGTGAACCAAACATGGTGGAGGTTTGCGAGGGACAACAAAGTGGAAAGGCTTAAACCTGAAACGGTGGAGGGGGCTTTGATCTGGGGCTTTATCAGCGGGGCAGAGACAAGGCATATTCTTGAGGTGTTGATGCTAAAAGTCAGACAGGGCTTGGGTCCTATCACAGTGCCGTTTCGTTGTGATGCGCCAGACCGTCGGCGCTTCATGGAGCTCACCATCAGGCTGACCAAGGATGCGATGCTGGAATTTGTCAGCCGCGTGGTCCGCCAGGAGGATAGGGAACCAATACCTTTGCTGATGGATCACACGCCTAAAAGTGAGGAATTCATTTGCAGTTGCAGTTGGTGCAAGCGGGTGGAGATGTCATCTGGGGATTGGGTCGAGGTGGAAGTTGCCGTTGTCGAACTGGACTTGTTCGGTACGGAGCGTTTACCCGGGATAACCCACGGCATGTGCCCTGAGTGCTCGAAAAGGTTTAATGCGATGTTCGGCAGTGGTGGTTAATACATAAAGAGGATTAATCATAGACCCCTCTGGTGCTGGAATTGACTGAAGGTAAAAGGCTGGAGAGACGTCCAACTGATTGACAAAGCACGTTATGGCGTCAAAAGTAGCAGCCATTCACTTTTAGTCATGAAATTGAGTCAGAGTTTCAAAACCGGCGCAGTTGCGCTTACGGGCCTGTTAGTGACAGGCGTGGTGTCGTCCTACGGGGCGGTGGATTTTGTGCGTCAGGTCAAGCCTGTGCTGGAGTCCGCCTGCTTGAGCTGCCATGGCGCCGAAAAACCCAAGGGTGATTTTCAACTCCACACCAAGGCGGCGGCTTTCAAAGGCGGGGACAATGGAGTGGCCATTGTGCCCAAAGACCCGGCCAAGAGTCCGCTTTATACGACGACCGCCCTGCCCAAGGATCATGATGACATCATGCCGCCCAGCAGCAAGGAGCCGTTGACACATGAGCAGTCCGAGATATTGAAGCAGTGGATCACCGAAGGTGCAGTCTGGCCGGACGGGGTCGAACTGAAGCAGGTTCAGCGCATCAGTTTCGTGAAAGATGTGCAGCCGATTTTGGAGTTCAATTGCGTGTCTTGCCATCGCGAGGGCCACGACAAGGGTGGTTTGCGTCTGGATACGAAAGAGATGGCCCTGAAGAGCGGGGACAGCGGCCCGAGCATTGTTCCGTTCTTTGCCGAGAAGAGCGGTTCATTCACCCTGACGACGCTCTCGAAGGACGATGACGATCTGATGCCTCCCGCCAGCAAGGGAGGCCCGCTGCCCAAGGACAAGCAAGATATCTTGAAGGAGTGGATCAATCAGGGGGCAAGCTGGCCTGAGGGAATCACGTTGGTGCCTAAGAAGGTAGAGCAGGGAGCCGGTGGTGATAACTTGGCTCTCATTGTAGAGATGCACAAACGCATCGTGGCTGCCCAGAAGGAAAAAACTGCGGCCGACATGAAAGCTTACAATGAAGTCATCCCGGGTGCCTCGGTGAGTTTCGACATGGTGCCTATCCCAGGTGGTACTTTTACGATGGGCACCCCGGCAACAGAGAAAAATCGCAAGGATGATGAGGGGCCCCAGATCCAGGTGAAAATCGAGCCGTTCTGGATGGGTAAAACCGAAGTGACCTGGAACGAGTATGAGCTTTTCATGTATCCGGAAGACCAGCGTCTGGCCTCCGCGGCCGGTTCCGCAGCGAAAGACCCGGTGGTGGACGGGGTGAGCCGCCCGACCAAGCCTTATGTGGAGATGAGCTTCGGCATGGGCAAGGATGGTTTCCCGGCCATCAGCATGACTCATCATGCGGCGAACAAGTACTGTCAGTGGCTCAGTGCCAAGACCGGCCATTACTACCGACTGCCTACTGAGGCGGAATGGGAATATGCCTGCCGGGCAGGGACGACGACCGCTTACTCCTTCGGTGATGATGCCTCCAAGATCGGCGAGTATGCCTGGTATGAAGCGAACAGTGATTGGAAGTATCAGAAGGTAGGCAAGAAGAAGCCAAACCCGTGGGGCCTGCATGACATGCATGGTAACGTGATCGAGTGGTGCTTAGACCAATACAGCCCTACTACCTACAAGGCTGGCGAGGGCAAAGTGCTGGACAATCCTTGGGTCAAGTCAACTACCCCTTATCCGCATGTAGCCCGTGGCGGCTCATGGGATGACACGCCGGAGAAATTGCGCAGTGGTGTCCGCCGGGCATCCGGTCCGGCTTGGAAGATCCAAGATCCGCAATTGCCCAAGAGCATCTGGTACCACACCGATGCCCAGTTCCTCGGCTTGCGGGTGGTGCGCCCGTTGAAGGTGCCGACACCCGAAGAGCTGAACAAGATTTGGAACAACGGTGTGGAAAAGGATTAACCTTTATCCCGAACGAACAGTCGTCAGGACAGTCCAATACAATATGAACGAACCCGTGAATCCCCTAGGGCGGCCAGATGTAACGCGCCGCAATTTCCTGCAAACTTCAGGAGTGGTAGCTGGCGCCGCCTTGCTCGGTGGTCTCAGCATTGAGCGCAGTGCCCATGCCGCCGGCTCGGATGAGCTCAAACTGGCGTTGATCGGTTGCGGTGGCCGTGGTTCAGGCGCAGCCAATCAGGCCCTGAGTACAGAGGGCAAAACCAAACTGGTGGCCATGGCCGATGCGTTTGAGGACAGCCTGCTGAACAGCCTGAGCGGGTTGCGCAAGCAGCATCCGGACAAGGTGGATGTTCCACCGGACCGGCAGTTCGTAGGTTTTGAAGCTTACAAGAAAGCGATCGCAGAAGCGGATGTGGTGGTTCTGGCAACGCCTCCGGGATTCCGCCCGCTACACTTTGAGGAAGCGATCCGCCAAGGGAAGCATGTGT
>CAZRGY010000535.1:0-3069 GCA_964599715.1 uncultured Verrucomicrobiota bacterium
ACGAGGCGCGGTTCATCCACGCCATCATGAGCACGCGGCCCGTGGACTGTTCCTGAACGATGGCCGGGATGAGGCCATCCGCATTGAACTTCAGCTTGTCGTAAAAACTCATCTTATTTCTCAGTCGTCGGTTGCAGTTTGTTGAGATTATCAAGCGGCCGTTTGGCATGGAAGCCATCTGGCAAAAAAGTGAAGGCCACCGCACCCAAGATGCATAAAAAGGCGGCGATGTGGTTCCACTTCAATTTCTCCCCCAGATAAAAGAGGGCAAAACCGCTGAACACCACCAGCGTGATCACCTCCTGGATGATCTTCAGTTGCGTGGCGGAAAAATGGCTGTGGCCATACCGGTTTGCCGGCACCATCAGGCAATACTCGAAGAACGCGATGCCCCAACTGGCCATAATGGCCGTCCAGAGCGCGACATTCTTGTGCTTCAGATGACCATACCACGCGATGGTCATGAAGATGTTGGAGCAGACCAACATCACAATGGGGAATAAACGCGATTGAACGATTTCGCTCATAAACGCACCGGAATCTTTTGTTCCGCCAAAAACGCTTTCACCTGGCCCACGGTAAACGTGCCGTAGTGGAAAATGCTCGCTGCCAGCACGGCATCCGCACTGCCCGCCAGCAATACTTCCGCCATGTGCTCCAAGCTGCCTGCGCCACCACTGGCGACCACTGGCACCGCCACGGATTCACTCACGCGCTTGGTGATGACGAGGTCGAAACCTTTCTTGGTGCCATCGGCATCGATACTGTTCAGCACGATCTCGCCCGCACCCAAGCCCACAGCCTTGGTCGCCCATTCCACGGCATCGAGGCCAGTTGATTTGCGACCACCATGGGAAAACACGTCCCACCGGTCCGGCGCGACCTTCTTGGCATCGATGGAGACCACGATGCATTGGCTGCCGAACTTCTCAGCGCCTTGGCGGATCAACTCCGGATTGGAGAGCGCGGAGGAATTGATGCTGATCTTGTCCGCCCCGGCCTTGAGCATGATGCCCATGTCTTCAACGGCGCGGATGCCGCCGCCAACCGTCAGCGGCATGAAGCATTGATCAGCCACGCGCTCGATCACGCTTACCATGGAAGCACGGCCATGCGCGCTGGCGGTGATGTCGAAGAAGACCATCTCGTCCGCCCCCTGATCGTTATAGCGCAGGGCCAGCGCGACGGGATCGCCGACATTCTTCAGCTCGCCCGCTTCCGCTTTGCCGAACTGCACACCCCGGGTCACCTGACCGTCGTGTACGTCCAGACATGGTATGACACGTTTGGCTAACACAAATTCTTTCGTTCTACGTCTGCCGGAACCGCCCGCTGTGGCCGCTGGTCCGATGAAAAAAAATTCCCGATGACCTTTTAATCATCGGGACGGGACCTTGCCACGCTTTGCCAGGCAAAAACGAGTCTCCACGGGGGAGGTCCCGCTTAGCGATGCCAATGGCTCAAGGCGACAAACATGGGGAAAATAGAGCCCAAAGAGTTCCGCCGCGCAAGCCCCCATTTTGGCGGCCGCGCGGCGGTTTAAGTCATCGAAATTACTTGGCCACAACGAACTTGCCGTCCGCACGCTTGAAAGTCTTGCCCGAGTAGAGCACCACGTTCAGCGAGTTCATCGGGTCCTTGGTGCTGAACTTGTAGCCCAGCTTCAGGATGCCATCCATGATTTCCTGCTTCGTCAGAGGTTTGCCCGAGGCCACTTTGAGAGCAGCTTCCTTCAGGGACATCTCATTACGAGCGCGGCGCTTGGGCACGCGGGGAGCTTTGGCAGCCTTGGGAGCTTTTACCGATTTGGCCGCTTTGGGCACACTGACATCAGCGGTATCGCCGAGGGCTTTTTCGATTTCTGCCAAGCGGAAAGTGAGTTCCGCTTTCTCCTTTAGAAGACCGTCACGAAGGGCGATGAATTTTTTGATACTGCTGTTTTTCATATTCAGAAGTTCCTATCCTATAACAAGAAACAATTATTTGCCAACTAGGATTTGATATAGGCCCTAGAATAGAATGCCGCTAATAGATAACTTTAGTTCTGTACGGCCTTAATGTCTCTTATGTAAGAATTTGTAAAAAGCAACTCAGATGCCAAAAAATGACCAGCGTGTTACTCAACACACTTCACTAAGCCATATTACGGGTATCACGCGTAGTCTGAGTCTCAAATAATTGCTACAATCCCACCCTGTCGCCATTGATTATGCTTAGATTGATGCGATAGTTTTGTTGGAACTGGTTTAAATCAGGCAATTTACAACGAAACTTAAAGCCCTTGGCGGGGTTGAATGAATAACCGGCATCCCGGGGATGTCGAATAAGAAGCTATGAAACGCATTGTGTTACTGGCCTTGGTCCTGGCGGCGGCAGTCCCGGCGCAGGCGCAACTCTTTGGCGGTCCGAACTCCATCGGTGGAGCCATCTTGGGCGGCATCGCGGGTGGCGTGATCGGTCATAATAACGGTCGCAAGACTGCCGAAGGCGTAGCTATCGGTGCCGGTGCGGGGCTTGTGCTGGGGGCAATCGCTGATCGCAATCAATCCGATCGGGCATATTATGGATACTCATCCGGTCCGTCCTATTATCCCTCTTACGGTCGTAGTTACCGCAGTTATGGGTATGCCCCATATCGTCATGGGCATTATTCCGGCGGCTATTATGGAGCGCCTTCCTACTATCGTCCCAGCTACGCCACCTCTGGAGCAGTCCTAGGTGGTATCGCTGGTGGCATCATCGGTCATAACAATGGTCGCCAAACGGCGGAAGGCATCGCCATCGGTGCCGGTGCTGGCTTGGTGCTCGGCGCGATTGCCGACCATAACCGGCCGCGTCCGGTCTACACCCCGGCTCCAGTGTATGTATCACCCAGCACGCGTTATGGCTATGCGCCCACGGTGACCTACACCCAGCAAGAATCTGCTCCCGCCCCGACCCAAGTCACGATCATCAACAACAATTACTATGGCAACGCCACCCCCATGAGCGGTGCCAACGGGCTCTTTGGCCGCTGACATTTGCGGCTCGCCAAGGTCCAAAAACAGGTTAGGTTGGAGGAACTATTTA
>CAZRGY010000536.1:0-3060 GCA_964599715.1 uncultured Verrucomicrobiota bacterium
ATGACATCTGTCTCATCCGCTCGATGAACACGACGCAGTTCAATCATCATCCAGGACAGCTCATGATGAATTGCGGTTCACCATTGTTCGGCCGACCGACCATGGGGGCTTGGTTGAACTACGGCTTGGGCAATGAATCGCACAATCTGCCGGGTTACGTAGTGCTCACCGCCGGGCGCGGTTCCAGCGCTGGTGCGAGCGCGTGGACGAGCGGATTCCTCCCGAGCAGTTATGCGGGTGTGCTGTTCCGCAACCAGGGTGATCCAGTACTGAATCTCTCGAATCCCGAAGGCTTCACGCCGGAGATGCAACATCTCGGTCTCGATGCCATCGGTGATTTGAACCGGCTGCGGCACAAGTATGTGGCGGACCCGGAGATCGCGGCGCGCATCAAGGCGTATGAATTGGCGGGGCGGATGCAATCGGCTACGCCCGAGCTGATGGATCTGACGAAGGAATCGCCCGCGACTTTGAATGCCTACGGTCTCGACCGGCGCGAACCGGACATCAAGGCTGCACGCGGTGGCGGACCGGGACAGTTCCGGACCTTCGCGCGGAACTGCCTGCTGGCACGGCGGATGATCGAGCGTGGGGTGCGCTTCGTGACGGTCTTGCACGCATCATGGGATCACCACAGCAATCTCAACAACGAACTGACGTTTAACGCGCAGATGGCCGACCAGCCGATCGCGGCGTTGGTGAAGGATCTGAAACAGCGCGGGCTTTTGGAGGACACGATGGTCATCTGGGCCTCGGAGTTTGGGCGCACACCGTTGGGGGAGAATCGCGGCGGCTCCACGAATGTGACCGGGCGCGATCATCATCCGTTTGCGTTCAGTCTTTGGCTCGCAGGCGGTGGTATCAAGGGCGGCCAGGTCATCGGCAAGACCGACGAGATTGGCTGGGGTGTGACCGAGGATCCCATTTCCGTGCATGACCTTCACGCGACGATCTTGCATCAATTCGGTTTCGATCACGAGAAGCTCACGTATCGTTTTCAAGGGCGCGATTTCCGGCTGACGGATGTTGAGGGCAGGTTGGTGCCGAAGATGATTGTGTGAGGAATGGCCGCAAACCCCGACATACTGCCGGGGCAAGGAGCGCAGGAGACGCAAGAGGGAAGGGAGTTGAGTCAAGCCTTTGGCAATAGCTGCTTTTGCCCTGACGCACTGATATGCACGAAGGTGGCGGTGGTGGAGAAGATGATCGTTTCGGAGGGCGTTATTCCGCTGGATTTACGGACGGTGACATCGTAATCCACCGAGGTGGTGCCCACGCGGGCGCGAAGGACCTCAAACTTCAAAATACTACCCAGCTCCACGCGTTGTTTGAACTGCACCTGGTTCATGGCCACGGTGACGAACTCGCACGCCGGGTAATCCAGTCGTGCGGCCATATAGGCGGCTTCATCTACCCACTTCAGCAGGTTGCCACCGAAGAGAAAACCCGCGTGGTTCAGATGCTCTGGGAGGACGAGTTTATAGGTTTGCATACGTTGGCCTCTCTGCTCACCCGATACTTCCCAAATTCGTGCCGCCCGGCTCTGGGATATTCCCACCCACCATATCATCCACGATACACGCCGTGGCCAGATCGGCGGCGACGTTCAGTACGGTGCGGGACATGTCGAGGATACGGTCGGTGCCGAGAATGAGGGCGATGCCCTCGGGTGGGATACCGAAGTTCATCATGAGGCCGACGATGAGCGGGAGTGAGCCACCGGGAATGCCTGCGACCGCCACAGCACTTAGCACGGCGAGCAGCAACATGGTGAGCTGTTGTACGATGGTCAGTTCCACGCCGAAGACCTGCGCGATAAAGAGGACGACGCAACCTTCGTAAAGCGCCGTCCCGCTCATATTCATGGTGGCACCGAGTGGCAGCACGAAGCCGGCGGTACTGGGAGAGACGCCCAGATCTTCCTTGGCCACCTGGATGCTGGTGGGCAGGGTGGCACTGCTCGAACTGGTGGAGAAGGCGGTGACGACGACGGTGCGGATGGCCTTGAAGAAAACCTTGGGCGATCGTTTAGAAAGCAACTTCAACAGGATGGTCATGGTGCCAAAGAGGTGGATGAGCATGACGGCCAGGACGCCGATCACAAATACGAGGAGCGCCTTCAACACCTCCACCCCTGAATGTACCACCACGCTGAAGATCATGGCCGGGACGGCGATGGGCGCGAGCAGCAGGGCGAAATGGACGATGCGTGTCATCAGGTCGGCCATGTCCTGCAAGACATCGAGCACCCGTAGATGGGCTTCTTTCGCGAGTTGCGTGGCGGCTGCACCCAGCAGCAGTGCGAACAAGATCAAAGGCAGGATTTTGAACTCCACCACCGATTGCAGCAGGTTCTTGGGCATGAACATGTCCACCACCACCATGAGGCTAAAGCCTTGTTCCTTCTGCTCGGCGGCGCGCTCTTGATATTTCACGGCATCGCCGCCGTATTGGGCCATCAGGTCATCCTTAAGCTCCGGGGATATCTGGTTGCCGGGGTTCACGAGGTTCATCATCAGCAGACCAAGACCCACACCGACGACCATGTTGATGCCGAACATGCCAAAGGTGCGACCGGCCAAAGGCCCCAGCTTGCTCAAGTCCCCCAGTTGCGCGACGCCGAGCGCCAGCGAACTGAACACCAGCGGCACCACGACAAAGAACAGCAATCGCAAAAAGACCTGACCTGCCGGATCGCAGATTTCACTGGCGAAGGCTTTGAACGCGGTCTCACTGGTCGGCACCGCAGCCATGATGCCGCGGGCGATGAGACCGAGCACGAGGCCGATGACGAGACCCCACAGGATGCGGGAAGCGAGCTTGTCGGTGGAACTGCTGGTGGCTGACATGGCGGGGCGAAGTCTAAGCGGGAAAGGGGAGCGTGGGAACGCAAAACCACCGGGTAAAAGAATTTCAAAATAATTTACCCCTGTGTCCATAGATGTCACACCCCTCCGGTTATGGTATGGGCATGTTTTATGCAGTGCTTAGATATGGGAAGTTAAAGAGCCTGTTTGAAAAAGGCATTGGCGTCGTCTGCTGGTCCAGACGGGTTGAGGC
>CAZRGY010000537.1:0-3058 GCA_964599715.1 uncultured Verrucomicrobiota bacterium
ATCCCGGCAAACACGAAAGGGACAAGCAGGAAAACGCACGCGCCGTATGTGGCGCTGACAGTGGCTGCATCGCGTGCGCGAAAGAAAGGAGACCTTGAGGGGGCATGGGCGCTGACCAAAGCGGCGCAAATGATTCCTTCCAGAGATCCTGACGATCCAAATTTTCGGCGTCTTTGGTATGTCCGGTACGCCGATGATTGTGCGCCACGAGCACAGGACAAACAGATGAGTTTGCCCTGTGCGTAACTGCACAACTGATGAGGGAAAGCAAAGGCCCCTCGAGACCGGCTGACAGGAGCTGGTCTCAAATCGCCTTCGGTGGCGCTGGTCAAAAGCCAGCGTCGTGAGCACAGAAGGAAAAGGCCCGGCACGAACCGGGTCAGATGGGTGACTCAAGAGATGAACGCAAGTGAACCACTGATGACGTGTCGAAAGCGTAGGAACGAGATCAAAACCGGGACGGAGTCGTTATCCCGGGAAGAGCAGGGGCGGGACCTGTTTCGGACCCTGTGGTCTCCGGCATTAAGGTGGCATGACTGGGTCACGCGGCAGTTGAGCGGAACGTGGGAACCTTCCGCGCTGATGTTAACCGAGCCGCTCAAGCAGCAGACCTGCCAGAGCGTGAGTAGGAAGGCGGCGCGAAGGGACGGAACGGCCCGTAGTAGCAGTGAAGTCCCCGATAAAGGGATGGAGCCAAGGGGCCGTGATCATGAAGGTTGGTTTGAGGTGTCAACTGGCAACAGGAGGAACCCATGAACCAGCCACAACCAAAACCGTTCTTTATTTCCAAGCAGGTGGTGCTGGAAGCCTGGGAACGGGTCAAAGCAAATCGAGGAGCTGCCGGCATCGATGAAGAGTCGATCAAGGACTTTGAGGGAAATCTCAAGGACAACCTGTATCGGATCTGGAATCGCATGTCCTCAGGCAGCTACCTGCCTCCACCGGTTCGAACGGTAGCGATACCCAAGAACGGGGGAGGAGAACGAAAGTTAGGCATTCCGACCGTTTCGGACCGGGTGGCCCAGATGGTGGTCAAAAGGTATTTGGAACCGAAGCTCGAACCCCTCTTTCACGCTGACAGTTATGGTTACCGGCCGTTCAAGTCCGCTCATGATGCGGTGGGACAGGCCCGGCAGCGATGCTGGCGGTTTGCTTGGGTTCTTGATCTGGATATCAAAGGCTTTTTTGACAACATTTCCCACGAACTGATGATGAGGGCGGTGCGCAAGCATGCCCGGGAAAAGTGGGTCGTGCTTTACATTGAACGGTGGCTCAAAGCACCGGCACAAGATGAGCACGGGGGTCTGACTCCACGAGACAAAGGAACTCCGCAGGGGGGCGTCATCTCTCCTCTGCTGGCCAATCTGTTTCTGCATTATGCCTTCGACCAATGGATGGCGCGGCAACATCCGGACCTCCCGTTTGAGAGGTATGCCGATGATGCCATCGTGCACTGTCGGAGTCGGGAAGAAGCCGAGCGAGTACGCGAGGAGATCACCCGACGCCTGGCAGAATGCGAACTGGAGCTCAATGCCCAGAAGACCAAAATCGTTTACTGCAAGGATGAGGATCGAAGAGGAAACCACGAGCACGAGAAGTTCACCTTCCTGGGCTACGAGTTTCGACCCCGGCGAGCCAGAAACTACCGGGGCAAATACTTCATCAGCTTCCTGCCCGCCGTCAGCGACAAGGCCGCCAAGAAGATCCGCGAAGAGGTGCGGGGTTGGAAGCTGCATTTGCGCAGTGACAAGACCCTCAGCGACCTGGCGCGGATGTTCAACCCCATTATCCGAGGATGGGTGCAGTACTACGGAAAATACTATCGCTCGATGCTTTACCCTGTTTTTCGGCCTCTGGATCGAACGTTGGTTCGATGGGCCTGCCGGAAGTACAAGAAACTCCAAGGTCATCAGCGCCGAGCGGCTCAGTGGCTGCAGCGCATCACCAAGCGAGATCCCCAACTGTGGGCGCATTGGGAACTGGGAGTTCGGGGACTGGTTTCATGATGGGAGCTGGATGAGCTGAGAGGTTCACGTCCAGTTCTGCGAGCGCGCAGGGGTGAGATTCCCCTGCGCGACTCACCTGGTGATCGGCTTCACGCATCGGCACGATGCCGAGCGGGTCCATCGGGTCATCTTCCAACGCTTCGAGAAATACGGGCTGAAACTTCACCCGGAGAAAACGCGGTTGGTGGCTTTTGGACGGCCTGAGCAACTTGGGCCGGACGGGGCTGGGCTGCGCGAACCGGGCACGTTTGACTTTCTGGGCTTCACCCATTACTGGGGCCGAAGTCGGAAAGGCTCCTGGGTTATTCAACGCAAAACGGCAGCCAACCGTCTGCGGCGAAGGTTGCGAGCGATTGGGGATTGGTGCCGACGCCACCGACATCGGGGGATGTTCGACCAGTTCAAGGTCCTGGTGAAGACACTCAACGGGCACTACGCCTACTACGGGATTACCGGCAATGGGCGGAGCCTGGAACAGGTGCGAACCGGAACGCAGAAGCTGTGGTACAAATGGCTGCGGCGACGCAGTCGAGAACCTGGAGCGCTGACGTGGGAAGAGATGAACCGTTATCTGAAGGAATACTTTGTGTTTCCTTACGCGAGGGTCGTCCATTCGATCTACAGAGCCAAACCGTGACTGGAAGAACCGTATGCGGGAAATCCGCTCGTACGGGTCTGTGGGGGAGCCGGTGGGCAATCACCGGCTCTACCCGGAAGGCTGTCATTCGCGAAATTGCAGGGCGGCGAGGCGACGGTACACGCCGCCCTCCATGGCCTGCAGTTCGTCGTGGGTGCCCGATTCGACGCCACGTCCATCGGCGATGACGATGATCTTGTCCACGTGTCGCACCGTGGCGAGCCGGTGGGCGATGATGAACGAGGTGCGTCCGCGCATGAGGGTTTCCAGCGCTTCCTGTATCAGGCGTTCGCTCTCCGAGTCCAGGGAACTGGTGGCCTCATCCAGGATGAGAATGGCGGGGTTTTTCAGGATGGCGCGGGCAATGGCGATCCGTTGACGCTGGCCGCCGGAAAGTTTGATGCCGCGGTCTCCC
>CAZRGY010000538.1:0-3056 GCA_964599715.1 uncultured Verrucomicrobiota bacterium
GCTCGACACCCCCTTCGTGAAGTTTATCAAGGGCCGCCCGGCCGTCATTGACCACATCCACCACGTAGCCTTCGGCGTGCAAGCGCTCGCTCAGGAGCGCGCTGTTCATGCAGTCATCATCCACCACCAATAAGCGCGCACCGGTCCCCGCCAGACGATCCGGCGTGGAGCTGGCGGTTGACTTGCTGATGATTGAAGTTGCTTCCGACATGCTTGGATCAGGGCAATATGCTTGGTTTACAAAATCTTAACCAGCAAAAACCGGACCGGTCTCAGGTTTAGGGACCGATCCGGGAGACCGGTTCAACTGGCCAACTCCGCGGCATTGAGCACCCGCAGTTCCCGTTGAGGGAATGGGATGGAGACGTTTGCCTGCCGGAACTCTGCCACGATCGCCTTGTAAAGCTCCGCTCCGGCGGGCACATAATCCGGCACTGCCACCCACGGTTTCACGGAGATGTTGATGGAAGAATCGGCCAACTGGCTCACGCCCACGACCGCCTCTGGATCTTTTAAAACGCGTGGATTGGCCGCGAGGACTTTATTGATGGAGGCTAGGGCCGCATCCAAATCGGTGGCATAGGCCACGCCTACCGTGAGGTCCAACTGCCGGATGGCTCCGTAGTTGTGCATGATCTCACCCACGATTTTGCGATTCGGGATGATGATGCGCGAGCGGTCCACATGCATCAGTGTGGTGGCGAACAACTCGATGGAGATCACCTCGCCATGTTCTCCCTGCAGCTCCACCCATTCACCCACGCGAAACGGTTTGGTGAAGATGATGGTCAGGCCCGCCACGACATTTCCCAGCACCCCTTGCATCGCCAAACCGACACCGACACCGGCCACACCGATACCGGCGACCAACGGCGCGATCTGCACCCCGAACTTGTCCAAGGCGAGGATGAAGGTGAAACCGAACACCAGCACCTTCAGCGTCTTGGTGATCAATGATCGCAGCGGCGGCTCCATCCCTTTCTTGGTCAGTGCCTCATCCAGGATGCGGCCCAGATACTTGGCCAGCATGGCACCCAGGCCCAAGATCAGCAGTGCGCCGATGATCTGAAAGCCGTAGGAGATGAAGAAATCGATGACGAGTTTTTTTGCGTCTTCCATATACTCTAGTGATGACCAGTTGCCTGCGTTTCCAACGGGTGCGGGCCAGTCCGCCACTGCGGACCGGGACACCCGTTGAACGACGGCTTATTTTTCCTGATACAGATGGATGTCGCGCTGCGGGAAAGGAATGGAGATGCCCTCAGCATCAAAGGTGATTTTCACCTTCTCCGTGGTATCAAAGAAGACACCCCAGTAATCCGCTTTTGCCACCCAGACCCGCACGACAAAATTCACACTACTGTCTCCCAATTCGCTCACGGCGACCATCGGCGCCGGATCTTTCAACACACGCTTCTCTTCCGCCACGATGCGATTCAAAACTTCCTTCACTTTCTTCAGGTCATCCGCGTAGCTGACGCCGAACTTGAAATCCACCCGGCGGGTGTCATGAGCGGAGAAGTTCGTGATGTTATCGCCCATCAGTTTGGAATTGGGGATGATGATGAGTTTATTATCCGGCGTGGTCAGGCGGGTGGTGAAGATTTGGATCTCGTCAACAATGCCCATCGTTCCAGCACCTTCAATAAAATCGCCTTTTCTAAATGGCTGAAAGATCACCAACAGGAAACCGGCAGCGAAGTTGGACAAAGAAGACTGAAAAGCCAGACCGATGGCCAGACCGGCCGCACCAATGACCGCGATGAAGGAAGTCGTGGGGATGCCCAGACGCGTGATGGCCGATAAGATGACAAACGTCATCATGGCCACATAGGAAAGGTTGCTGACAAACGAGACGACGGTGCCTTCGATCTGGCGCTTGCTCATCACCTTGTGCACGAGCTTGCGTAGAACGTTGGCCAGCCATTTTCCCAGGATCAGAATGACTATGGCACCGATCAACTGCGGGGTGTAATCTCCGATCCATAAAATAATCTGGTCCTGTAGTTCTTGCATTCCTGATTCTGAATTGAGGTTAAAACTAGCGGGCGAAATCCCGGCAACGCTCATTGGGTAGCCGCCCAAAGCGTCCCTGTCAAACCTGTGAGACCACAGAAATTTGCCGTAAGGCCTTTAAAACAGGTCCAAATGACACTGACCATACAGTTTGCCGTTGACTTCCAACACTATCTGCGTGATTTGGCAGGTAAGACTTATGCGGACTCTAAACTTGCGCACGCTCACTCCACTGCTGCTCACCGCAATGCTCGTCATGGGAACCATGACCGGTTGCAAGACGGCCTATTACGCCACCATGGAAAAATTTGGTGTGGCCAAACGTGACCTGCTCAAGAAACGCGTCACTGCCGCCCGCAGAATGCGGCTTTCGCGGTCCGCCTTCTGACGTTCGCGCAATCCGGCCATCGGGTCCCTTGCCGCCGCATGAAGGTGCTTCAATAATAAAGTTGACTGCAAAGATGAATGACTTCAACTTTTTTCTGAACGAGCCGCGGCGAATGCGGCCGAAGGCAACCAACGGGAGACTGACATGAACCGATTGACACCTGCCCTCCTCGCCTCCACCGCCATTGCCCTGACGGCGGGCGCTGCCGCAGCCCAGGAGGAACTGAACGCCCTGGTCTGGTGCGACCATACCGATCCGGCGCTGATCCAGCCTTTCGAAGCGGCGCACAACGTCAAGGTGAACCTGCGCGAATACGAAGGCACAGGCGCCGCGCTGGCGCTGCTGGAGCAATCGCGGCCGGGTGACTGGGACGTTCTTGTGATCGACGGGATCGACGTGTTCCGCGGGGTCGAGGCGGGCGTCCTCGCGCCGCTGCCGGTCGTGTTAACGGTCTCACGCCTGGCTCAAACGCCTGCACTGGCAAATCGACCGCAGTGATCTTCATCTCGCCAAGCGCGAGAAACGCAGGCACCGCCGGTGTGATGTGCCGGCTCTTGTCCGGATTGCGTTCATCGCCGCGCAGGTGCAGATGGGTGACCGCATCGAGGTTGCAGTCGAACGCACGCGGGATGCCGGCTTTCGTTGCGTCCGG
>CAZRGY010000539.1:0-3056 GCA_964599715.1 uncultured Verrucomicrobiota bacterium
AAAGGCCCCGCTCATGGTCGTTTTCGCCGTGCCCGGAAACCCGGTGATAAGCACACTGGCCCCCCGGTAGTAACCGCCTCCCAGCATGGTATCCAGCCGCTTCACCCCGCTCGAGACCCGCTCCTGTGAGACGTTGATCTCCTTGGGCCCGAGCGTGCGCGCGATGGCCACGTCGAAACCCCCACTGCCGATCACAAACGGCGATTCGTTCTCATCGAACCCGGAGCCGCGGTATTTCAGCACGCGCAGATTCCGCTGCGACACCCCCATGGCCACGCGGTGGTTCAGCACCACCGCACAATCCACCATGAAATGCATGAAGCCAAATACGTTCGTGCCAAACGAACTGGCCTCACCGCCCTCCACCTTGGAGGTGATCAGGCCCGTCAACCCGCTCGCCAGCAGCCACTCGTGCAACCGGTAGATCTCCCGTCTTTTCGCCGCCATGTCGGGCAGCAACGCCAGGACGACGTCAATCGCATCAAAGACGATCCGCTTGGCCCCCATCAGCTCCGCCTGGGCTCCCAGCACCGCCAGCATCCCGCTGATATCAAACTCCCCCGAGTGGATCAGGTCCGCCGTCGGCTGGGCGTCCAGAAAGAACACCGTTTTGCGCTGCAGCAGCTTCGGCAGTTCCCACCCGAATGTTTCCGCATTCGTGACCACCCGCTTGGCCGTCTCCTCAAAAGCCACAAAGATGCCCGGCTCCCTGCACTCCCGCGCCCCCCTCCACCAAAAAGCGCAATCCAAACAGCGTCTTGCCCGAACCGGGCCCGCCCACCAGCAAGGTGCTGCGCCCGCGCGGCAACCCTCCATGAGTTATCTCATCAAACCCTGAGATGCCTGTGGGTGCCTTGACCCTGTTTTCTTTGGATCGCTTTTCAGTTTTTTTCATCAGTGCTGTAGGAGGTCCGGACCGCTGGGGAAATAAGAGTCACGAACGAAGCTGTCACCCCTCCGGTTCCCAAACCGACCAGAAATGGCGGCAAGGGCTGAATTGAAGAGATGAACACATCTTCACTTTGCCCTGATTTCACCGCATAGCGACACTAATCTGCATTTATTATCACACCTATCCCTTTCCCGCTAAATATCTTGTAAAAAGCCCGAGCCGAACCTTCCCTTTCCAATCATCCCGCCCTTCCTTCCTTCGCTCCCAATTTGGACGTTGGACTTTGAACCTTCCCCAAATTCCCCGCTTCCATTAACCTGTCCGCCAGCTTTGACACCGCTTAACCACTGAACACTTTGGACAACGGCCTGACATTAAAACCCATCGGCTACATCGCCACGCAGAAACCGCTCAAGTTTCACGCGCGCCATCAGCCTTTGGAGCAAGAACCCGAGCGCAACATCCTGGAACTGCTCCCCGATAGCGGCTACGAGCAGGCTCTGCAGGATGTCGCCGGTTTCTCCCGCATCTGGCTCATCTGGTGGTTCCATCGGAACAACGCCTGGAAGCCGCTCGTCCTCCCACCTCGCGGTCCATCGAAACGCCGTGGCGTCTTCGCCACCCGCTCGCCCTATCGCCCAAACCCGCTCGGCCTCACCCCCGTACAACTCATCGGCGTGGAAGGCCGCAAACTCATTCTCGGTGCCTGCGACCTCGTGGATGGCACTCCCGTTTTCGACATCAAACCCTACATCCCCGCTTACGATATTTTCCCCGGTGAGAAAGCCGGCTGGACTGATGAAGTCGAAGCCCTCCAGCAAAACCCTCCGCAGTACAAGGTGGTTCTCTCGCCTCTGGCCCAGACCCAAGCGGATTGGTTGGCCAAGAACTGGAACATCGATTTCCGCCCGCGCATGACGGAGTTCCTTTCGCGCGATCCTTCACCACATCGCACCCGGCGCATAAAACGCCGGCGGACCGGCATCTTCGAGATCGGCTGCGGCGCCTGGCGCGCCGTCTTCACTGTGGATGATAATGTGGTGAACATCCAAGCCCTCGACGCCGCCTACACGAAACGCTTCCTGGATAGCTCCCAGCGAACTGATGTCCCCGATCGCGAAGCCCAGCTCGACTACATTGCAGAGTGGCCTCATCGCGCCGGCTGGGATGATTAGACTGCGCGCCTCAAAACTTGCCTTCCCTAAGCACTCGGACATCTGTTTCGTATGCGATCATCGCATAGCATGGAAAATACTCCTTTTCCAGTCGCTCCAGCAGTTGTGCCGATACCTCGGCCTTTACTATCGCCTCCACCTGGATGTTGGCGTAGTCAGGAATGTCCGCCGGGCGGTTGCCTTGCGCACCAAGCCCTTTGACCTCGAAAAGCGTCCAGCCGTGAGCACCAGCGTCGCGTAACAGTGTGGTCACCGCCTTCTCGGCGTGCGCTTCACAAACTATGGTCAGTAACTTCATGGCATGCATATGACAGTCTAGGCATAAAGCCATCGGGCGATGGCAAAATATACTGGTATCCCGACAGTTATGTTAAAGGGAAAAGTGATGGCCAGAGAGGCGGTTAGATAATAAGTGGGATTGGCCTCTGGCAGCGAGATTCGTATGGCCGCCGGCGCAGCGATATAACTGGCGCTGGCTGCAAGCACCCCCATGAGGGTGGCCCCTCCCAACCCCAGCCCTGCCAGCCGTCCCGCCAGCACACCGATGGCACCATGAACCAAGGGCATCAGGACGCCAAAAGCCAGCAGAAAGAAACCTACCTTTCGCAGGTCTTCCAACCTCCGCCCGGCGACCAGCCCCATTTCGAGCAAAAACAGCGCCAGGATCCCCTGAAATGGCGTCACGAAGAACGGTCCGACTTTCTCCATGCCCGGTTTGCCACACAAGGCCCCCACCACGAGAGCCCCCACCAGCAGAAAGATGCTTTTTCCCAATATGGCTTCCGAAAAAGCGGAGCGTAAATCCTGCCAGGCAAAACCTTGCCGGCCCGATGCGGTCAGCCTGCCCAAGATCACCCCCACCAGTATCGCCGGCGACTCCATGACGGCCAAAAAGGCTGCGGCATAGTTCTCATACGGTTGATTGACTGCAGACAGATAGTTGGTGGCGGCTATGAAAGTCACCGCGCTCACGGAACCATAGTGGGCGG
>CAZRGY010000540.1:0-3038 GCA_964599715.1 uncultured Verrucomicrobiota bacterium
GCTGGTGCCTGCATAGGCTGAAACTTTGCCATTCCAAGAACCTGCGATGATGGTTCCGTTCGGTAGAACCAAAGGCGATGCAGATATCTTGTCGCCTGTATCTTGAGCCCAAAGCTGTTTGCCGCTTTGAGCAGAGACTCCGTAGAGGCGTCCATCGTAGCTGCCGAACAGGATGGTGCCGTCTTGCGTCACAGCAGGGGTAGATCGGATGGCCGGATCTGATCCCGGCACTTGGAAGGTCCATAGGATTTCTCCAGTAGGTGCGAGGGCAACCAGTTTGCCATCATCTGTGCCTAGTATCACTTGACCTTCCGCACTCAGCACGGGAGATGAACGTATGGGACTCTTGAGATTGGTTTCCCAGAGGATTTCTCCGGTTGGAGTAGTGGCTGCGACTTTGCCAGACACGGTGGCGATGTAGATTTTGCCGTCGGGTCCGATCGCCGGGGAGGCATTGATGCGGTCTCCCAAGTTTTGTTGCCAGAACAGGGTGCCATTTCGTCGCAAGGCGTAGAGTGTCCCGTCTTGGCCGCCAAAATAGATCATGCCCTCGGCTCCGATAGCGGGTGAGGAAACGATGGGGGTGTTGATGGTGAAGCGCCAGCGTTCATTGCCCGATGTATTCACACACAGCAGCACTCCCTGTGTGGTCGCTGTGATGATATCACCCTCCTCGGTCAGTGCGGCTGAACTGGCTATCTCGGCCCTTAGTGAAGTGAACCATTTGCCGCGTCCGTCGGGATTCACGGCATAAAACAATTTATCCATCGAACCATAGTAGATATGGCCTTGCCAATCTACGGTGGGCGTGGAGACCACTGCAGCTTCACTACGGCTGGTCCAGGCGATAGCTCCATCCGGTTTGAGCGCATGGATGAATCCATCATCAGTGCCCACATAGATGTTCCCATCGACTCCAAGGGCAGGGGATGACTGGATGCGGTGACCCAGATCGGCTTGCCAGAGGAGTTTGGGCGTTTGTGCTTGAAGGGATAAGCTGAGCAGGAGGCTCAGGTAGATGACCCAATGCCCTGCTCGGGAAGTCAGCCGATGGATTGGGTTATTAGACAACACAGGGTCAAGGTAGTTGGACTTCACGGCTGAATCCAGACGAGTGTGCCTTCCGGCAACCGGTCATAGAGTGGCATGAGGTCAGATGAAGAAAGGTGGATGCAGCCATGGGAGTCCGGCCGCCCGAGGCTGGGTTCGTTACCCAAGCCGTGGATATAGACGTAGCGCTTGAACGTATCGACCCCTTCGCCCCGGTTGAAACCCTGCTCCAATCCTTCCAGCCAGAGGATACGGTGGGCGATGGGTGCCATGGGCATCCCTTGCCAGGTGCAACCAACGGGTTTGCGTCCTTTGAAAGCAGTTCCTACCGGCCAGCCAGCCCCGACCTTTTTGCCGACCTTGTGCAAGCCGCGTGGGGTGCAGTTAGAATTCTCCTTTTCACCGATGCCAAAGCGTGAGGTGGAGATCAGGTAGCGGCGGGTGAAAAGGTAGCTATCCCATGAGGGACGGGTAGGGATATTGGCCGAGTACAAATCCATGCGTTGCTCACGGATGGAGGCAGCGAGGAGAAAACGTGTGGGGGCGATATTCAACCGGCGCGCCCGCAGCGGCAATTCCCTCGGCAGACGCCGCTCGGAGGCGAGTGCCGCCGGATAGTGGAAGATATTGCCGGGCGGGAGTTGCATCAACTGGCCTTAAGCAGACCGGCTGGCCCGACGGCCTTGACGAGCACCTTGGAATTGCGGCCACTTGAATCATACTTCTCCCGCCGCGTAGGCGGCAGGTCGGAGGGTGAGCCCTCCACGAAACCGCCCTTGGACTGGAAATAACTGAACGCCTGCGTGGAGAGCGTGATAAGTGTTTGCAGGCTCATTTCCCGGCACTTGGCCTCGACGAACTGGATCAGTTTGCGCCCGATGCCCTGATTCTCATGCGAGGGGCTGACGAACAGGAAGGCCAACTCGGCTTTGCCGAACTCAGGGTAGGTGTGCAGGGCCACACAAGCCACGGGATTCCGGTCGATCTCGAAGATATAATAGTCACCCAAGTTTTTCTCGATCATCGGCCGGGTGCGCTTCACCAGTTCAGCATTGGCCATGGCATTCTTGGACAGGCCGAGAATGCTCCGGATGTCCTTCTTCATGGCTTTGCGGATCTGCTGGTATTCGTTCGCATAGACCAAGGTGCCGATGCCTTCATTGGAGAAGACTTCCGCCAGCAAGCCTTCATCCACCTCGCCATTGATGACATGCACCCGGGGGATGCCGGCCCGACAGGCGGCAGCAGCATGCTGCGCTTTGGAGAGCAGTTCCGGATGGATCTCGCTCTTGGGGGCGGCCAACAGCTTGTCCAGATCACCGACTTGGATCTGCCGGATAACCTGGCCTTGCTTGAGCAGACCGTCGTAGCTGGTGATGAAGATGATCTTGGCGGCTTTCAGGGCTTCGCCCAAAGCAGCGGCGACGGCATCTGAATTGACCCGGTAAGTTTTCCCATCGCCATCAAAGCCCAAGGGCGGGATGACCGGAATCATGCCCTGATTCAACAAGGATTGAAGCATCTCCACATCGATACGCTCGATTTTGCCAGTGAAGAGCTGGTCCACGCCGTTGATGATGCCTTTCGGATGCGCGATGACGGCATTGGTATAGACCGCACGGATGTCATGAGTGCAGAGACCTTCGAGAATCTCGTGCGTCAGGCGGTTGGCGGCGGTCAGGGAAAGCTTGAGGGTCTCGGCATCAGTGATGCCCGAGCCATCGAGGTCAGAGGCGGTGATACCTTGTTGGGCGGCCAAGGCCCGGATCTGGGCGGCAGCGCCGTGGACCAGGATGACGCGGATGTTCAGTGAACGCAGTACCGCGATGTCCAGCAGGATGTTGGCAAAGTTCTCGTCCGTGACGATCGCGCCATCAATGCTGATGACGAACGTCTTTTCCCGGTAACGCGGAATGTATTGCAGGATGCCCCGCAGATCCGTTGGTTTCACTGTTGAGTCAATGCGGTCGGAAGGTAGCGAGACCGGT
>CAZRGY010000541.1:0-3027 GCA_964599715.1 uncultured Verrucomicrobiota bacterium
TGAATCTCACCTAACAAATCCGTCTGGTTGGTCGGGTTGCCAACTCTACGAAAGATGCTCCGCATCGCTAGTGGTCACGCACTGGTCGCCCTCAGATTGAGCCTCCGGAGAAAAATAAGTCATGGCAAAGAAAATCGGCCCCAGAAAGGGGACAAACACGAACCCGCTCCAAAAGATTTTCAGCCAGAGGTTTCCTTTTCGCCGCCAGAGTTTGATCAGGCAACACAGCGACAGCACGAAGGAAGAAAGAAGAATCCCTCTTAAAGTCCAGTCAGGTTCTGCTGCGGTGATTTCCTTCATGACGTGCCACCTTGTTTCACTTTTTCAAAGCTCGTCTGCTTAGAGTAGAAAAGCAAGCGTCGTTCGGTTTAAGGACTGAGATGAGTGGCAGGCATTGAGTTCACTGCGCGTTAAGTCGGGCCAGATGCTCTTCATACCTTGCCCGATATTCCATCCCGTAAACCGTCTCCACGTCCGGGTATTGTTCCTTCAGATACGTGTATTCGCGCCAGAACCATTCGGTGTCGAATTCATCAAAATCAGTAGCCGCATGTTGTGCCAGGTTGTGCAACCAATCGGCCACGGCACCGGCGAGTCGGCTTCGTTTATACTGTCGCCATATCTCCCAGGGATTGCGGCTGGCCGCGCAACGCGACTGACAAAGCATGCGGATATCCAGCATGGCCCAATACAATAGTTGTCGGTAGGCGCTTTTCTCCGACTTGGTCAATTGACTGGGTTCATGCGGGTAGGTGGCCATGAGTAATTTTGTCGGTTGTGTTGAGTAGTCATGACACTAGCTCGCACAATACGCCTTTCAAATATCTTGATCGTGTTTTGGGCATTTTCCCCGAGCAGCGAAGACGGTTCACATCTCTTCTGCCTGCATCTTGTAGTCTGTTCCCAGAGTTTTACAGAATATCGCGACGGCCCCTTCCGGCACATGGGTGCTGATATAGAAAGGATCTCCGCTAAACGCATCGTGATAGAGAAACAACGGTCCGCGCGGTCCATACGCGGCGATGTGATGCCCCAGATCCAAGGAACTCGAATCATCCCCTAGCAGCTCCGCCAGTTCTTGAAGCAGTTTTAGATCCGCTGGCCATAGCACCACAAATGCCTGGGGATAATCTTCCTGCTCCGTCTCCCTGAGATACTTATTCTGGCGCGCTACGTATTCATCTGCTGGCAATTGATGTCGCTTAAGAAAATCCACGACGTCTGGTCGTGCCCCCACGCCATAAGAACAGATCACCAGCCGATCCTCCTCCTGCAAGAGCAACGGCACCGCGCGCAGAAAGGCGACGTGATCACAGATATCATCCACGCGGAATTGCTGGGGTGTACCAAGGGCGATAAACATTGGGATTATAATAATTGTGTTGGGTGGCTGTAATTTACGCTATCATTGGATCCGTGGCACCAAAATCCTATGGTGAAAGCCAAGGTGAATTCTTTGGAATTAAATGGCAAGGGATTGGACTGTCCTCTGACCTCCTTTTACTTCGTCTACTGTTCATCACAGTCTCCATGCGCTGGTTGGGTTAATCTCAATGAATACTTGAACTGAGTTGTTGATGCAGTAGGTTGATTTCTAGCCTATGGATGAACTCACACCGACAGATTCTGCATCTGCGACACCGCCACGGCGGTATCGCTGGGTGTGGCGAGTTTGTTGGGTATTGCTCTCAGTGATGTTCGTGGCGGTGCTCTATCTGGTGATGACGACGGAGCCCGCGCTTTACAGTCCGGCTGAGGCGGTGCGCACCAATGATGATTATGAGGAGAAGATGAATCCCCCGCGCCTGTCGGACATCGAGACAAACGCACCCGCAGCGGTGATGCCTCAGGTGACAGTGACGACGAATCAACAAGGGCGGGTACGGATCGAGTATCCCGTGTCGAGTGACAAACGCGTGGATGTGGTAGGGTTCACATTGCATCACTTGGAAATGGGAGAAACGGCGCAGCTCGGAGACGTGAGCGCCAGTCTGAAACGGATCGGGCACGTGTGGGTACCGCCGGGCACCAATTTGCAATACACGGCATATAACCAACCGGCCACATTCTACGGACCCGACCTGCAACCGCTTACAGATGCGGAGGTGATGCAAGCGATGCCGAACAAGTGGGATCGAACGATCAATGCCCGGGCCAGCCGACCAAGCTACCGGTTCGACCTGGAGCTGAAGGGTGGCGCGTGGAAGTTTGTGGGAGCGACGCTGTATGATGCGCGAACGCATACACGGCTTACCTCGGGCTGGAGCGGCCAGAATATGGGCGACACGATCTACAAGATCGGCACGGATCCTTACATCTGGCATACCGCCCCGGTGGAACTAGTCGTGGATGTAGTGGTGGGGCCAGTGGAGGTGGAGGAGATACGGCCGCAGGTGGGTGAATCGTTCACGATGGGAGCATCGCGTTACCAATTGTTTTATGCCGCGGACAATCTTTCCGGTGGAAGTTACAGCCAAGGGAATGATTCGAAGACGGGTTATGTGGAAGTGGGTCCACCACAGGTGCGGTCCGGCAAGACGAACAAGGAGTGCTTAGTAATCTTCCGTGCGACACCACCGGCAGCGCAGAGTGTCTTTCAGATCGATTATCTGGATGCGGAGGGAAAAGAGCTCCAGACACGGGGCGGTGGCTGGTCGGGCTCGGAGATCATCCAGGGCTTGGAATGTGAACTGGCGGAGATCCAGATGATCCGGGTGCACAAGTATGGCCGAGGACACCGGCTGGTGTTCCGTTTGCCGTATCTGCCGGGGTTGCCTCCGGAGAACCAGAAGGTGGACAATCTCTTTGCGGTACGGGCGCCACTACTGCGGTTTGACCGGGATCATATGCAGGCGGATTATATCCGGCGCATGACGCAACTGAGCCTGCCGTATATCTCGAGCCATAGTCTGCCGCCGGGGGCGTATCCGCGGTGGTTGACGAATGCGACGGTGGCGGACGTGTTGGAGGACTACCGGCAGGTGATGGGCGTCACGAATTCTTTCTACGTGGACCGGGAGAAGCTGA
>CAZRGY010000542.1:0-3023 GCA_964599715.1 uncultured Verrucomicrobiota bacterium
AACGGCACCGCGGCCGGAATCACCAGGGGCAATCCAGGTGGTAAGGGCAAGAAAGCAGCCGAGGCGGCTTCTTGGGCGGGCTTCAATGCCGGGATGCGCGCGACGAAAGGGTCGCCATATGATGGCGGTCATCGGGTGCCGTGCTTCATCCGCTGGCCCAAAGGTGGGATTAGCGGAGGCAAGGACGTGACGCAGCTTGCGGCGCACATGGATCTTCTGCCGACGCTGGTGGAGTTGTGCGGGTTGAAGTTCACGGCGAAGAATCCGCTGGACGGGAAGAGCTTGGTGCCCTTGTTGAAAGGCGAGGCTAAGAACTGGCCTGAGCGCACGTTCTTCGTGCATACGCAACGTGAGGAGATTCCACCGAAGTGGAAGAACAGCGCGGTGATGACATCGCAGTGGCGGCTGTTGAACGGTAAGGAGTTATACGCCATCAAGACGGACATCGGCCAGGAGAAGGATGTGGCGGCAGAACATCCGGAGGTGGTGGCCAAACTGACGGCCGAGTATGAGCAATGGTGGAAGAGTTTGGAGCCCAGCTTCGCACGCTACGGATGGATCACCTTGGGAGCAGCGCAGGACAATCCCACCAGCATCAATTGCATGGACTGGCACGCCGAGCAGCCGCAGATACCTTGGCACCAGGGTATGATCGATAGAATGCCGGTGGCGAACGGCTACTGGATGGTCAAGGTGCAATCGGCGGGAACTTATGAATTCACGCTGCGGCATAAGCCAGAAGTGGCGAAGTTTCCCCTGCAGGCGACCTTGGCACGGGTGAAAGTGGGAGAAGTGGAGGCAAAAGCAAAAGTGTCCTCCGGAGCGACCGAGGTGAAAGTGTCGATGAAGTTGCCCAAAGGAGAAACTAAAATGGAAACCTGGCTGAAGGACGAGGTGTCAGGCAAAGAGCGGGGAGCTTTCTTTCTCGAGGTGAAAAAGGTGAATTGATATGAAGGGAATGGGGAGAATCGCCGGTCTGTGGTGGCTGCTAATAGTGACGGCATGGCCTTGTCTGGCCGCCAACAAACCCAATGTCGTGTTCATCCTGATCGATGACTATGGCTGGGCGGATGCGGGCGTGTATGGCAGCAAGTTTTACAAGACGCCGAACATCGACAAGATGGCGGCACAAGGGGCGCGTTTCACGGATGGATATGCGGCTTGTCCGGTGTGTTCGCCGACGCGGGCGAGCATCATGACGGGTAAGTATCCGGCACGATTGCATCTTACGGACTGGCTGCCCGGGCGCGGCGACAAGCCAGATCAGAAACTGGCGGTGCCGCAGATACAGCAGCAATTGCCGCATGCGGAAGTGACGCTGGCGGAAGCCTTGAAGGCGAATGGGTATGTCACGGGACATATCGGCAAATGGCATCTGGGCGGGGAAGGATTTGAGCCGGAGACACAGGGCTTCGATGTGAACATCGCCGGAGATCACACGGGCACGCCGTTGAGTTATTTTGCGCCTTATGAAGCGGTAGACCGGCGGGCAGGGGGGAAGAAGCGCACGATGCCGGGACTGGAGAAAAGCGAACCGGGAGAATACCTGACGGACCGGTTGGCATTGGAAGCCGAGAAGTTCATGGAGGCGAACAAGGACAAGCCGTTCTTCCTCTATCTTTCACACTATACTGTGCATACACCGATGCGGGCGAAGGCGGAGCTTGTCGCGAAATATAAGAGTGCGGGCAAAGTGGGGACACAGACCAACGCCATCTATGCGGCGATGGTGGAGTCCATGGATGAGAGTGTCGGCCGTGTTTTGAAGAAACTGGAGGATTTGAAGCTCGCGGAGAATACGCTGGTGGTGTTCACCTCGGATAATGGCGGTCTGAGTGTCATCGAAGGGCCGAATACGCCGGCGACGATCAACAGTCCGTTGCGAGAAGGGAAAGGCTATCTGTATGAGGGAGGTATCCGCACACCGTGGATCATCCGATGGCCGGGTGTCATCAAGCCGGGGACGGTGCTGACGAACCCGGTGAGTTCCGTGGATTTTTATCCGACGATTCTGGAGGCGACCGGGACTGCGATGCCTAAGGGAAATGCGGTGGATGGGGTGAGTCTGCTTGCTTTGCTCAAGGATGGGGCGGTGCTAAAACGGGACGCGCTCTACTGGCATTATCCTCATTACAGCAATCAGGGTGGCCGACCGGGCGGGGTGATCCGGGAGGGCGACTGGAAGTTGATCGAATTCTATGATGACGGGCGTTGGGAGCTGTTTGACGTGCGGAAAGACAAGGGCGAGGCGCGTAACCTGGTCGAGGACCAGAAGGCGGTGGCGACGCGTCTGCAACGGAAGCTGGACCAGTGGCGACGCAATACCAAGGCGCAGATGATGGATGAGAACCCGACGTATGTGGCTAATCCACAGGGGGTGAATGGGAACATCACGCTGCACGCCAAGCATGCGGATATCCACGGCACGATGGTGCGTTACGAGCCGTTACCGCATAAGAACACACTGGGTTTCTGGGTGCGGGCGGAGGATTCCGTGAGCTGGGATTTCACAGTGACACAACCGGGCAAGTTCTTGGTGGAGGCGCTACAAGGCTGCGGTAAGGGCAATGGCGGGAGCGAGGTGGAGTTCCGTGTGGGTGAACAGAAATTGAAGCTGACTGTGGAGGATACGGGGCATTTCCAGAATTTCAAGGCAAAGGAGCTGGGTGTCATCAGCATCGACAAGCCGGGGCGTTACACATTGCACGTCAAGCCGCTGACGAAGGCGAAGGCGGCGGTGATGGATTTGAGGATGGTGACGTTGAGGGTGGAGAGGTAGTGTGGTTTCAAATCTGGTTCAAACTAGCATATTCTATATGGCCGAAGATGATCCACAGGAAGCTGACCCTCAAAGCCTCTCGCATGAAGTGAATCAAGAGATTTGGCGGGCTGAATCTCAGGATCGCGAACGTTTAAAGCATTTGAGAGAATTGCAGCGTCCGATTGTTGAAATGATGAAAGGAAACCGAGAGCCTGACTATCAATTGTTCAAAGCTTCGATTGAAAAGATTAAGAACGCCGAA
>CAZRGY010000543.1:0-2992 GCA_964599715.1 uncultured Verrucomicrobiota bacterium
AACTGCTAGCCGCCGCTGAAGCCTCAGGCGTCGCGCGGATGGTGGTGAATGGCGCTTGCGAGGGTGACTGGGCGGAAGTGCAGGCCCTGGCACAGAAGTCCCCCTTGATTCAGCCGAGCTTCGGCTATCATCCATGGTATCTGCATGAGCGCACCGGGAACTGGCAAAAGGAACTCGTGCGTCATCTCGACGAGACGCCCAATTCAGTCATCGGAGAGATTGGCTTGGACAAGTGGAAACCGGACTTGCCCTACGAGGGACAGGAAGAAGCCTTCGTATGGCAAATGAGTCTTGCCGCTCAGCGCAACGCAGTGGCAAGCATCCATTGTCTGCAAGCTTGGGGTCCGTTGTTCAATCTGCTGCGCCAGATACCCCGGCCAGAGCGGGGCTTCCTGCTGCATTCCTATGGCGGACCGGCTGAGATGGTGCGTCCCTTGGTGAAGCTCGGCGCTTTCTTTTCCTTCCCCGGCTACTATCTGCATGAGCGCAAGGAACGGCAGCGCGAAGTGTTCCGCCATATCCCGCTGGAGTGTCTGCTTGTCGAGACTGATGCCCCTGACCAAGGCCTGCCTGATGAACTAAACCATCACCCGTTGACAGACGCTGCCACTGGCAAGCCCATCAATCACCCCGCCAATCTCCGCGCTGTCTATGAAGGCTTGGCGCAAATCCTCGACTTGGAATTGGACAAGCTGGTGAACCAAGTGGAAGCCAACTTCCATCGCCTATTCGGCAAGTGAGCATTAAAAAATGGCGGCCATCGCTGGCCGCCATTCGCGTAAACTATGTGAGTTCGTTTAGATGAACTCGTTGATCAGGTTCTCGAGGAACTCCTGACGACCGCTGGCATTCGCTTTCGCTTCACCCTTCTTGAGCATGTAAGCTTCCAAGGTCTCGAAGCTTTCCTTACCCGCCTCGATGCTCTTGCCAAGGCCGCTGTCCCACGATGCGTAGCGATCTTTGACGAACTTCGCCAAGCGACCGTCTTTGCGGATGGCTGCGGCGATCTTCAGTCCGCGGGCGAAGGCGTCCATGCCACCGATGTGCGCGTGGAAGAGGTCCACCGGTTCGATGCTCTCGCGGCGCACCTTGGCGTCAAAGTTCACACCACCCGTGGTCAACCCGCCATACTTCATGATGCCCAGCATGCACTGCGTGGTCAGATAGATATCCGTCGGGAACTGGTCCGTGTCCCAGCCGAGGAGCAGATCACCCGTGTTCGCATCGATGCTGCCGAGCGCGTTCGCGGCACCCGCCGTCTCGATCTCATGCTGCATCGTGTGACCGGCGAGCGTCGCGTGGTTCGTCTCCAGATTCAGTTTAAAGTAAGGCAGCAGGTCGAACTCTCGCAGGAAATTCAAGCACGCGGCCGCATCGGAATCATACTGATGCTTGGTCGGCTCTTTCGGTTTCGGCTCGATGTAGAACTGGCCTTTGAAACCGATCTTCTTCGCGTAATCCACCGCCATGTGCAGGAACTTGGCGAGATGCTCGAGCTCACGTTTCATGTCCGTGTTCCAAAGCGTGGAATAACCTTCACGACCGCCCCAGAAGGTATAGCCTTCGCCACCCAGTTCATGCGTCACTTCCAGCGCCTTCTTCACCTGCGCTGCGGAGAAGGCGAATACATCGGAATTGCAGCTCGTGGCCGCACCGTGCATGTAGCGCGGATGCACGAAAAGCTGGGCTGTGCCCCAGAGGAGCTTGATGCCCGTGCGCTTCTGCTGTTCTTTCAACAGGGCGACGATGGTATCGAGATACTGGTTGGACTGGCGGAGGGACTTGCCGTGCGGCGCAATATCCCGGTCATGAAACGCGTAGTACGGCGCACCGAGCTTCTCCACGATCTCAAAGAACACCGGCACGCGCGCCTTGGCGGTGTCGATGACATCCTTGCCGTTGTCCCATGGACGGATGGCCGTCGGGGCACCGAACATATCCGCACCCTGACCGCGCATCGTGTGCCAGTACACCACGGAGAAGCGCAGGTGCTCCGCCATGGTCTTGCCTTCGATCTTCTGCGAGGGGTTGTAGTGTTTGAAAGCCAGCGGGTTCTTGGACTTCGCGCCCTCGAACTTGATCTTCGGGATGTCTTTGAAATAGGACATATTGTTCTTTCAGTACAAATCGATTTCTCGTCTTTGTGTATGTGTTCGACGAATGGGAAGACTGTAAACGCAGGAAAAGACGTGGCAAGCCGCGAAAAGCACGCGAAACCTCAGAAAATCCACCAGTAAAAACAGCGCTTTAGCGCAGCCGGTCACCGCTTAAACAACCCGCGAATAATATCCTCGATCGGCACTTCCTCGATATCGATATCCTTCACGGGCAGCGCATCCAATAGCCCCTTGCACGCCGCGATGACACGGTCGCGCTTCACCTTAAGCTTCACACTGGTGGAGGTCTTCTCGACGACTTCGCCGAATTCTTTCAGGTGGTCATCACCGCAAGTCGGTTCCGTCTCCGTATGGATGGTGATGAGCTTGAAATCGGCGAACCGGTCCAAAATCTCTGTGAGCCGCCCGTCAAAGAAAATGGTGCCGTGATCGATGATGATGACCCGTTTGCACAGCTCCTGGATATCCGCCATGTAATGGCTGGTGAGCAGCACTGTGGTCTTGTTGCGCTTGTTATGCTCGCGCAAAAATTCACGCACCGCTTTCTGAGAAACAACATCCAGCCCAATGGTCGGTTCGTCGAGGAACAAGACCTTCGGCTGATGCAGCAAGGCCGCCACCAACTCCAGCTTCATGCGTTCGCCGAGAGAGAGTTCGCGCACCATCACGTTCAGCTTGTCGCCCACGTCAAGCAACTGCGTCATCTCATCGACGCGTTTCTTGAAATCCTCCGGAGCGATGCCGTAGATGCGCGCATTCAGCTCCAGTGATTCACGCGCGGGCAAATCCCACCACAACTGGTTCTTCTGCCCAAGTAGCAGAGCGAATTGACGGCGATAACCATCCGCCCGTTCCCATGGCGTATAGCCCAGCAC
>CAZRGY010000544.1:0-2986 GCA_964599715.1 uncultured Verrucomicrobiota bacterium
CGGTCCTGTCGGCGCCATCGGCGCGATAGCCGCACTGCCTGTCTCTACTGGGGCTGCCGGACTCGGGGTCGCCTGTGGCGGTGCTTCATCGCCACCACCACAGCCAGATAGCACTACACCTAGCAATCCAACAGCTAGCATGCTTTTAACAAAAGACATAGATAAGTTAAAATTATTTAAAAGCTTTCGTGGTTCAGTCCTAGTTAATCTTTTCCTATTGAGTTAGTCAATGTTTGATTTGATTTTCAATTTAAGTGCAAAAAATCGAAAAATCTCATTTTGATTAAATTGGGTTAACTGAAAACAGATTGCATTAGTAGAATCACATTTTTTGGTGTTACTTATGCAAAATGGGTACATTCGGATATGAGGACCTAGACCAAGCCTTGGGAGCGGCGGGGGAATAAGTGGCGCTTTAGGCCTGATGCCCGGGCTGGGAAGTAGAGTAGAGGTGATGAGACCCTACTTAAAGAATCGGGTGAGGGAGTCGATGTTATCCGGAGCCCCCAAGAAGGTGCTTTGCCCGGTCAAGAGCAGCGGCAATCCATTCAAATGATTCACTCTGGCGTTGCGCTGAAAGGTTTGGATGCCCAGCTCCAAAGGGCGGAGATTTGCCCGGTCTTGGGCGGCCTGCACCAGATCAACGCCGGGCAGCAAGGCCTGCGCCCGTTGGAATGCGGCTTCCAAGGCAGGTGCTTCGGCTCCGGTCATCATCCATTCATGAAATTCCGGGAAAGCGGCTGGCTTCAAGCGGCTTACTACACAGGCGATCTGGGCCAACTGGCACGCATTGGCATGCAGCGGGGTATCTACCTTCACTTCCGGGTTGCAGGCTTTGGCCAGCGGAGCGGGTAATCCGACCTCAAAGAATCTTCCTGGAGAAGCTGCCGTGAGGTGACGTAGCTGCCCGTGCAGACGACGACAATCCGGACAGGTGTAATCGAACAGCTTGACGAGTATTTCGCCGCTGGCCGGTGAACCTGATATGGGTAAAACCTCCTGCGTGAGATCCACCTTTTGGTCAAACAACTGGATTTCCTCCGGCCCCAGCCGTTTCAAGATCTGGATGCCGGGCAGCGCGCGAAACATGGCCGCCTCGGATTGCTGGCTGCCCAACGAATGCCCGGCGATCGCGGCCAGCCCCAAGGCTAATCCGGCGATGGCCGCCTTACCCGGCAGCCAATGGTTTGAATTTACCGACGGACCCGCCGCTTTAGCCCATATGAAGACCAGTAGCGAGCTGGTGACGGAGAGTGCATGGCTCAACAGGCACAACCGGCACCAATGCTTCAGGACCATACCTTGCAGCAAAATAAACCAGCACGCCATGATCATCAGGAAAGTGGCCAGGCAGAAGAGCAATCTGCGCCCCGCCCGTGAGGAGTTTTCCCGGGTCACCAGCAAAGTCCCCAGCAATAACAAAGCGTATGGGATCAAAGCCAGGGCACTGACAGGCAGACCGAACCAACTGGCCCAAGAACTGAACCAGAGATAGGAGCAGTCACCGCTGGCATGGCAACCGGGTTGGATGGCATCTGAATTGCGCAACCACCAGAGATACCCGGCCACGCCCGCTCCCGACAAGGCCGTCAGGCGCAAGGCCCAGAGGAGCTTGCTGGCTTTGGTGACGGGAGTTGCCATATCTGCAGTTGAGTTCACCACCCATCCTTAGCGCACGCACCGGGCTGACTCAAGCCGGGGGCCGCAAAACAAAAAGCAGGCCCGTAGGCCTGCTTCACTAAAGTTGATGAGGTCGTTGCCTATTCCTTCTTCTTCTTGTCGCCCTCTTTCTTTTTGTCCCCGCCTTTTTTCTCCGGCGCTTGGCCGAGATACACCGAGACGGCGTTTTCCTTGCCGTCCTCGGACTTCTTCACTTGTCCACGTACCATTTCACCCGCGGCGATGTCGCCGAAGGTGGCCGGCTTGCCTTCCTTGGCGATGCGGGTTTCCGAAGTCACCGTCACTACCCGGTCCTTCTCCTTACCGGACAACGTGATGGTCATGGCCGTCTTGTCCGTGGCCTTCACCGTGCCGCGGAAAGGATAGACATCCCGCTTGGACTTTTCCTCGCTCTTGCCCTTCTCTTTACCTTCCGCCTTGCCTTTGCCTTCTTGGGCGGAGGCGTGGAAAGGGGCCGAGATGAATACTGCGCTGGCGATCAAAGCGGCCAGATAAGCGACGGGTGCTTTCATGAGTTTCGTTTTGGGATTTAAGTTGTTTCGGGGACTAAATTAGAACTCTCCTTTAGGTGAATTCAATCAGTGAAATAATCCGCTCACGAATGCCGGGCAAGCTTTTTGTTTCGGCCCCAGCCGGTTATTGCAGCGCACTCTGCCAGTGCCGGATGGCGTCGGTCAGGTTCTCCCGTGCCACCACTTCCAGACCCTGATAGAAATGGTGGGTGTGAAAGATTCTCTTCCGGTTGAGAAACTGACCCAAGACGGCTGCCCGACCCGCGCAAAATTCCAGTTCTGGGACCCAGCTATACTCTTGCCGGATCTGCCTCTCATACTCCGCAAACACGTCTTCATCAGCACCCAGGATACTCAGGTCCACATCCACCACTAACTGTTCCTCGGGCGTCTGTGGTAGCGCTTTGTGCTGAGTGATGAGAATCAAACCCCTCACGCTATTGATCATCCTGCCCTCCAATCCCGCTTTCGCGGCCAGGGTGGCAAACAAGTCCGCGCTTTGCGCTTCGTTATCCTTAGCCTGCGGATCGTAGATGACATCGTGAAACCAGATGGCCAGCTCTACCGCCGTGGTATCAATGCCCTCCTTCGGGGCGCTGTCAAAGGCCCGCAGACAGGCGGCGATGTGTTGCAGATTGTGGTATGCACGCTGGGGTTCTGAATAGCGCGTGTGAAGTTCCTTCCAGACGGCGTCGGGATCGCCCTGCCAAGGCAGGCTGTGAGCCATGGCAAGCCAGCGTTTATGCAGAGCGGCGTTCATGGAAGCGCTGGAGCAGACGGTCATAAACCGGTGA
>CAZRGY010000545.1:0-2986 GCA_964599715.1 uncultured Verrucomicrobiota bacterium
CATGACCCGCACAGCCGTCATCAATGTCGTCGGTTTGACGGAAGGCCTCTTGGGTGAGCATACGCCCAAGCTGAACGCTTTCCGGCAGAAGACTTCCTTGCGGCATGTCACCCCGTCATTTCCGGCGGTGACTTGCACGGCGCAAACGGATTATGTGACGGGCAAACCAGCGACTGAACACGGCATCGTGGCGAATGGCTGGTATAACCGCGAGCTGGCCGAGGTGCAGTTCTGGAAGCAATCGAACCACGTTGTGCAGGCCCCGAAAATATGGGATTCGCTTCGCGCGGAGATCCCCGGCTTCACCTGCGCGAAACTTTTCTGGTGGTATAACATGTATGCGAGTGTGGATTACTCCATCACGCCGCGCCCCATGTATCCTGCCGATGGCCGCAAGTTTTTCGACATCTATACGTGGCCGTATTCCATCCGCACGGAGATCAAACAGGAGTTGGGCGAGTTTCCTTTTGCGGGTTTCTGGGGGCCGGCTGCCGGTTTGGATTCACCACAGGGCAAGGCTGATTGTGTCTCGCGCTGGATCGCCGAATCCGCCAAATGGACAGAGAAGAAATATCAACCCACGCTCAGCCTCGTTTACCTGCCGCATCTGGATTACAACCTGCAGCGCATTGGCCCCGATGATCCGCGTATCGCGCGCGACTTGCGCGAGATCGATACCATCGTGGGTGAGTTGATAGAATTTTATGAAGCGCGCCAGATACAGCCTTTGGTCGTTTCCGAATACGGCATCACGCGGGTGAACAAGGCCATCCATCTCAACCGTCTCTTTCGTGAGCAAGGGTGGCTGACAGTGAAGGAGGAGCTGGGACTGGAATTGCTTGATGCAGGTGCGAGTAAGGTGTTTGCGGTGGCAGATCATCAGGTGGCGCATATCTACGTGAATGATCCTTCGCTCATGAAGGCTGTTCGGTCTCTGCTGGAGAAGCAGGATGGCATTGCGCAAGTGCTGGATGAGACAGGGAAGAGCGAGCTGGGCATCAACCATCCGCGGGCGGGTGATCTTATCGCCGTGTCGCAGGAAGATGCGTGGTTCACCTACTACTATTGGTTGGATGATGCCAAAGCGCCGGACTTTGCCCGCACGGTGGATATCCATCGCAAACCGGGCTACGACCCGGTGGAGCTGGTCCTCGATCCAAAGATTCCTGCGGCGAAGCTCAAGATACTTTGGCGTCTCCTGCAAAAGAAACTGGGCTTTCGCATGCTGATGGATGTGATACCGCTGGATGCCAGTCTGGTGAAAGGCTCACACGGTTGCCGCCCTAAATCGAAAAAGGACTGGCCGGTGGTGATAGGCACGATGAAGTCTTCAGCGGAAGATTTGAAAGCAACAGATGTTTACTCGGTCATCCGGAATTCTGTGTTGGGCTAAAGGAGCAGCGCCAGTTACGCGTTAAGTGATTGGTCCCGTGCCGTCAGGCACGAGAGATTCTTAGCAGCGGTTTTCCAAGCCGCTGTAGTTATCAATGATGTTATACGTCGCGTAGCGACGGTGGAATCCTTTTGAAGAGAATCTGGCGTCACTACGTGACGCAATCTGGTTTATTGCCAATAGCACGGGTTGAAAACCCGTGCCTATGAATCTAATTCTCGCTAACGCGAGACAAGAAAACGGCGGCCCGGTGAGGCCGCCGTTTCACAATCAATCAACTGCTAAGCTCAATCCTTCTTCTCTTTCGCGTATTTTTCGATCCGCTCGGCGAGCTCTTTGGACATCTCGGTCGGCTCCACCTTTTTCTTGAAGAGGATCTCTTCCACGATGAGGTATTCACCGTAGTATCTCATGTTGTCTTTCTCGTTGGGAGATACTGCACCACCCTTGATGACGGCGCCACCGTAGAGACCTTTGGTGTCCGAGTAGACGAGCACCGCCTGGTCATCCTCGCGATAGGTTTCACCGGCGTTTGTGCTGGAATCACCCGCTGTGCCTTCGGCTTCGCCACCGGCTTCACCTGCATCAGACACCAGGGAGCGTACGGCATTGGTATTCATGAGCAGCATCACCATGAAGGTCTGCTGGCCACCGATCTGGAAGCCGATGCTGCCTTCATTCGCATTGTAAAATGCCGGCGCACCCCATTCACCGGTCTTCACATCGCGCACCATGGCGACACCGGCTCCGCCTTGGAACCCGAAAATGAATCCCGCTTTAGTACGGTCGAGCAGCAGAATGCCTTTGGCATTGGCCAGAATCTTGGCGGGGATGGCTTTGTCCGGCTTGGACTGCATCTCCTCAAATTTGTAGGTCAGCTTGCGTATGCGATCGTCCAACTCGGAGCGGCTGGCAGCCATGGCTGAGCCCACCGTGACACTCAACACCGTCAGCATAACGAGCAGCTTTCTCATCGTCGTAGTCGTCATTTTCATACGACTATGTAGTGCAACAGTTATGCCAATAGAGCAGCTGAGTTAATCAATTCGCAAGTAATTGAAATATAGCAGGTTAGGCCTTTTTTTAAGGAAGGGGAATCCGTGAGTTGAAACCGTTGGGATGTTGCATTATGCAATGATATTGCCTTATGCCCAAAATGGGAGGCTGCATAATGCCCGATAGCAGAAATGACGCTGATCAGATAGTCAGCTTACGTTCGCGCCCGCGCACGAACCAGCGATTCACGGCCCGCCCATTCTCCACCACCACGACGTAGCCGTGCAGCGCCACGGTGGGACAGATATGGCGCGGCACACCGTAGAGGCAATCACCGACAGAGAACTCGCCCGCGCGGGGAGTCTCGATCACCAGATGTTCTTCGCTCTGGCTGATGGCGACGGCATCGGGCAATTGCGGGAAGAGGACTCGCGGATGTGGATTTTCTGCAGCGACCGCTTTATGGCCGAGGTCAAGACATAGGCGGTTCTCGCCGGGCTTGCTGATGACGCGCGTGAGCAACATCGCCGCGATTTGGAAATCCAGATCCTTGAAGCGATTGCCGTAACCGAAATCCCAAAACACATAGGTGCCTGG
>CAZRGY010000546.1:0-2985 GCA_964599715.1 uncultured Verrucomicrobiota bacterium
AACCAAGAGCAGTCCGTACGGCAGCCTGTGTCATCCCAAGTAAAGCCTTGAGGTGTCCAGTCGGTCGCGTGAGTGGGTAGCGAGAAATCGAAGAATTCCGACAAGTCCGCCAGACCGGCGCGGAGATATTCCCAATTCGCTTTGCGGGCTTCGACGAAGGCGGCAAGCTTCTTCAATTGCTGACGGCCGATAGCGGCTTGGGGATCCAGCGGCTTCAAGTTATAGCCTAGATGGCTATAGATGTATTTATGATCGTAGCCCTTCGGCAATTCGCCGAGCTGCCAATCGAAACGTTTGTTGCACGTGTTGTCCTTGCCGCTGGCGCACCAGCAGTCACGCCCCCAATCGCGAAAGCTTTCGGCATAGGTTTTCAGCGGCGGACGGGATATGATGTTCACCGCACCACCTTCACCCATGGTGAGATGGTGTGGGGGATAGAAGGACTGGGTGGAGATATCCCCCCAAGTACCGGTGTAGCGGGTGATGTGTGTGCCGTTTTCTGGGATGCCCGGAGAATTGCTGGTGAAGCCGAGCGCTTTGGCGCGTGCCAGCGGCATGGAGTAAGTGCAGCCGAGAGCGTCGCAATTATCCTCGATCAGCCACAGATCATGTTTACGGCAAAATTCCAAGACAGCACTGAGATCGAAAGGATTGCCCAGCGTGTGGGCCATCATGACAGCCTTAGTCTTGCCGGGGCTGTAGGCGCGTTCCAATTGATCGACTTGCGCATTGCCCGTGGCCGGGTCGTTATCCATGAAAACGGGGATAGCTCCGTATTGGACGATTGGAGCGACGGTGGTCGGGAAGCCGGCGGCTACGGTGATGACTTCATCTCCGGGCAGGATGCGATTATGCGGCGGCAACTTGTGGGTTGTAAGAGCAGAGAAGGCGATGAGGTTTGCCGAGGAACCGGAGTTGACGAGCAGGGAGTGTTTTACTCCCAAGTAGGCGGCGAGCTCTTTTTCGAAGGCTTCGCCTTCGGGGCCTAAAGTCAGCCAGAAATCCAGCGTGCTGCCGACGGCGGCTTCCACTTCGTCTTCCGTGAAGACGCGACCTGCGTAGGGGATGGTGGTTTTGCCGGGGGTGAACTCGTTGGCGTTTTCCAAGCCGGGACGGTTCGCCCGATGGACCATGGCGGAGTATTCGCGGGTGAGGCGTAATATCTCGGCTTTTAATTCAGCAGGGGTTGGCATGATGCGTTTAAGATTTGGCCCACTCGATCTGGCGCTCTGCGGCCTGCTGGGCGTAGTTTTGGATCTGGGCGAGAGTCAGTTCCCGGGCACTGTCCGGGTTGCTTGATTCGGTGACGGTGCGATACCACTGTGCGGTGCGGGCGACCGTCTCGGAGAAATTCCAAACGGGCTGCCAGCCTAGCAGGCCGTGCGCCTTATCAGTGGTCAGGTGCAGGAGCTTGGCCTCATGCGCGGCTTTCGGATCGCTCTTGTCCGACCAAGAGCCGGGCCAGTGTTTCAACAATTCTTCCACCAAGGATTTAACGCTTTGATTGGAGCTGTTGGTGGGGCCGAAATTAAACGCGGAGGAATAGTAAGAGCCGTCGAAGCGGGCCAAATGAGGATTCGCCAGCAATGCACCTAGCCAGAGATAACCGCTCAAAGGTTCCAGCACATGTTGCCAAGGGCGCGTAGCCACTTTGTTGCGGACGGGGATGGCTTCACCTTTTTGCAGTGAGCGGACGCAATCGGGGATGATGCGATCCTTGGCCCAGTCTCCGCCACCGATGACATTACCCGCGCGCGCACTGGCGATCTTCACCGGATGATTGGTGAAGAAAGAGCGACGCCAGGAACTGATGGCTAGTTCCGCGGCGGCTTTGCTGGAGCTGTAGGGATCGAATCCACCCAATGCATCTTCTTCACGGTAGCCGTGAACCCATTCGCGATTTTCGTAGCATTTATCTGTGGTGATGAATACGGCGGCGCAGGGTTTGCTCAAGAGACGAAGAGATTCGAGCACATTGACGGTGCCCATGAGGTTTACTTCATAGGTATCTACGGGGGCATCGTATGAATAACGCACCAAGGGCTGGGCGGCCAGGTGGAATACGAAATCCGGCTGTGTTTCTAAGAGGGATTTTTTAACAGCAGCGGCATCGCGGAGGTCATTGATCTCATTCTCCAAACGGCCAACTAGCCGCAACTGGTTGAAGAGTGATGGTTCGCTCTCAGGCGCGAGCGAGTAGCCATGTACGACGGCACCTTGCGATAACAGCCATTCAGCCAGCCATGAGCCTTTGAATCCTGTATGGCCGGAGAGCCAGACTTTTTTGCCGTTGTAGACGGAGCCGAACATTACCAGATTTTCCAAGGAGCTTTGCCGCTGTTCCACAGAGAGTTCAGGTATTGATTTTCCTGATAAGTGTCCATTGGCTGCCAGAAACCATCATGCTTATAGCTGTTGAGCTGACGGTCTTTAACCAAATCTGCGATCGGTTGACGCTCGAGCATGATGCCCGGATCATCCGGTAGATATTTGAAAACTTCATGCTGACACACCATGAAACCACCGTTGATGTAGGCATCTTCCATTTGCGGCTTCTCAGCGAAGCTATGGATGCTGCCGTCGTCCGCGATCTGCATCGCTCCAAAGCGTCCAGCAGGATGGACGGCGGTAATAGTCAGAAATTTGCCTGACTTTTGATGGCATTGGATCGATGCATTGACATCAATGTTTGACACGCCGTCGCCATACGTGAGTAGGAATGGTTCGCCTGGTGCTAGATATTTTTGAATCTGACGCACGCGGAATGCGGTCATGGATTCTTGCCCTGTATCGGTTAAGGTCACGCTCCAATCTTCCTCACCGTGACGGTCGTGATATTGGATGGCCGGATTTCGCCCAAGTTGTAAGGTGACATCGCAGGTGTTCCAAAGATAATTACGGAAATAGTCTTTGATCATGTCGCCCTTGTAGCCGAGGCAGAGGATGAAATCTTTGTGCCCTTGCACGGCGTAGGTTTTCATGATG
>CAZRGY010000547.1:0-2971 GCA_964599715.1 uncultured Verrucomicrobiota bacterium
CTACACGGGAAGGGGAGCATTGCGGCATGTCGCGCGAAACCTGCCGCAGGCCCCTCGCATCCGCGCGGCGAATCGTGATCAGATGCGGTGCTGCGATCACTTCGCGCCAGCAGGCAACGGGCGTCGAAGCGACGCGGTCACCCCTCGTATGGGTCTGCGCCGTAGCGGCCGCGCCAAGCCGCGATATCCGCGATCCAGTCGCTGCCATCCAGCGTATAGCGTAACGACCTGAATTCCTCAGGATCATCCCAACCGACGACGACCCGCTGAGCTTCGGCAAATTTCCCGCCGGGCGGTGAGATGACTATCTGAGCGGCCGATAGGGAACTGATCGCGTCACTGGCGAAAAGTAACATCAGCAAAGCCCCCAGCCATCCGAAGGGATGGGAATGCCCTAACCTGATTGAGAGTGGTGAAGTCGGTTTCACAACCTTGCTCTTGTCGATCAGCAGAGTATTAGCCCGGTGAGGCGCGGGTGGCAACATCCGTTAGGGCCTAGTCAACTCTGTTGCTACGAAGAAAGGTCAGGACTACGGGAGAACGATTGTGAAACTTCCCCTTTGAGGTATTTTTTGCATCCGGCAAGACCCGTGGTAATACTCTGGCTGTGTTGAACGAAGCAGACATGGCGGCGGCGGGACAGGAGGGCATCCTCATCCAGGGCGCACGCGAGCATAACCTCAAGAATCTCACGGTGACGATTCCGCGGGGGAAGTTCGTGGTGCTCACGGGGGTGAGCGGGTCCGGCAAGAGCACGCTGGCGTTTGACATCCTCTTTGCCGAGGGGCAACGGCGCTTTCTGGATTCCATGAACGCCTATGCCCGGCAGTTCGTGGAACAGCTTTCCCGCCCCGATGTGGACCTGATCGCGGGCATCCCGCCCACGGTCAGCATCGAGCAACGCAACTCCAGCGGTGGCGGCAAGAGCACCGTGGCGACCGTCACTGAGATCTATCACTTCATCCGCCTCCTCTTCGCACGCCTCGGCACCCAGTATTGCCCGGATTGCCAGATTCCTGTGGTGTCACAAACCCGAGATGAGTTGGGTAAGCGTCTGCAGGAGCAGATGCAAAAGCGAGGGGACCTGCTGCTGCTGGCTCCGGTGGTGCGAAACCGCAAAGGCTTTCATACCGAAGTGGCCGAATGGGCCGCCAAGCACGGTTACGCCGAGATCCGGGCGGATGGCAAAATCTACTCCACCAGCGAACGCATGCGCCTGGATCGCTTCAAGGAGCATGATGTCGAGATCGTCATCGGGGTGATGGAGAAGAAGCCGCGAGCGAAGCAAACGGGCAAGACCTCGCAACAGCTCGTGGACGAAGCGCTTAACATCGGCAAAGGCGTGCTGCTGGCGCTGGATAATCACAGCGTGACCACGGTGCATTCCACCGCCCGCTCCTGTAGTGGTTGCGGCAAGTCCTTTGAAGTGCTGGATCCGAAGTTTTTCAGTTACAACTCTTCCCGTGGTTGGTGCCCTACCTGTCGTGGCTTCGGCGAAACGTTTTACCTGCCCGATGCGGAGCGTGGTGCGCGCGCCGATGCGATCGAGGAATCCTGGTTCGGCTGGCAGGAGGGCAAACGCGAGATCTGCCCCGAGTGCAAGGGCGCCCGCCTGAATCCACTGGCCCGCGCGGTGCGCTTGATCCTCGACGGCCTGCCGAAGGCCAAGAGTAAGGGCGCGAAGAAGCTCGCCGGTCAGACAATCGATGACATCGGCGTGATGTCCGTAGGCGAAGCCGCCGAGTATTTCAATGATCTGAAAGTATCCGGTCGCGATGCGGAAGTGGCTCGCGATATCCTGCCGGAAATCCGTGAGCGTCTGCGCTTTTTGAATGAAGTCGGCCTCGGCTATCTGCAACTCAGCCGCAGTGTCACCACGCTCTCAGGCGGTGAATCGCAGCGCATCCGGCTGGCGGCGCAGCTTGGTTCCAATCTCAGCGGTGTGCTCTACATCCTCGATGAGCCGACCATCGGCCTGCACGCACGCGACAATGAACAGTTGCTCGATGCGTTGCAGAAGCTCCGTTCGCGCGGCAACTCGCTCGTCGTGGTGGAGCATGATGAGGACACGATGCGGCGCGCGGATTATGTCATCGATCTGGGCCCCGGTGCTGGCGTGAATGGCGGCCAGGTGATGGCCGCCGGAACGCTCGCACAGTTGATGCGGCACAAAGATTCGCTGACCGGACGTTATCTGGCGCATCTGGAGACCAAGCAGTATCCGACCCGGGGACAACGGCGTCCGGTCTCAGCACCTCAGAAAGCCGCCAAGAAAAAGTCAAAAAAAACGAGCACTGCCGCAAACGAGACACAATGGCTGACGCTGCACGGAGCCAAGACAAATAACCTGAAGGATGTCACGCTGGAGATTCCGCTAGGGCGCTTCGTGGTGGTGACTGGCGTGAGTGGCTCCGGCAAGAGCACACTCGTACGCGAGTGTTTGCTTCCAGCTTTGGAAGGTGCCGTCGGGCGTAAGGGTAAGAAGAATGAGCATCTCACTGGCAGTGAATTACTCAGCGCGGTGCATGAGGTGAACCAGGCCCCCATCGGGCGCACGCCTCGTTCCACCCCCGCCACGTATGTGGGGTTCTTTGATGATATCCGCACGCTCTTCTCCAATCTGCCGGAATCTAAGCTGCGCGGTTACACCGGCAGCCGCTTCTCCTTCAACAGCAACCAGGGACGTTGCCCGGTGTGCGAAGGGGCTGGCACCATCAAGCTGGAGATGAATTTCCTGCCGCCCGCTTATGTGAAGTGCGAGAGCTGTCGGGGCACGCGCTTCAATCAGGAGACGTTGGATATCGAGTATGCCGGTAAGAACATCGCGCAGGTGCTGGACTTGAGCGTGGCTGAGGGCATCGAATTTTTCTCCGCCTTGCAAAAGATCAAGCGCCCGCTCGAGGCTTTGCGCGATACAGGGCTGGATTATCTCCGCCTTGGCCAGACGAGCCCGACGTTAAGTGGTGGTGAG
>CAZRGY010000548.1:0-2966 GCA_964599715.1 uncultured Verrucomicrobiota bacterium
GGAAAAGCATCCAGGTAATCCTTCACCTCATCGTAAGACTTGAACCAACGGATGTCTTTCATGTCCCCACCCGGATAAACCCTGTCGAAGAGAGACCGCACGTGTTCAAAGTTAATGGAGTTATAGAACTTCAACCAATAACGGGCGCTGGCAGGAGACATAAGCAATGACCTTCGCAAACCCAATTCATTGAATGGCCGGTAACAGGAGAAACCGAGCATGAAATTTCGTGTGAACCGGAAAAGACTGTCGGCTGCTTCCTCTTCTGTTAAATGATCCCAACTCGCCCGCAAAAAACTGCAGATCAAATCATTCAGGTAAACCTGATACCACTGATTGTCCCAGCATCCCAGCGAAGTTTTGAAACTTGGCCAGACATAAGCATTCGTTATGTAAATCGAGTTCGGCGAATCAAGCGGCAACCACTTCTCATTCAGCAGAATCTCCTCGGACACCAAAAAGTAAGCGGTCGTGATGCTCATTTATTGCGGAGCCTATCGTTTTTTGAATGGAAGAGCAACCAGCGGGTGTTTCTTCAATTCTCATTGGATGTTGACGATTTCAGAATCTTTGGCTGCTTTGATCTGCCGAGAATCTGAACAGATGCCACACGCCTGAGCTTGAGATTGTAGCGGCTGTTTTTCATTTGTGGACTTTGCCCGGTGGTGCCATAGATGGGGTTAATCACATGAAAACGAGCAAGGCTTTTGCGGCCCTACTTTCGCTGGTCATCACCTGCGTAGCAGTTGATTCCACTTTTGCTGCGGAGACGAAGGCGCCGGCCAAGAAATCGAACAGTGGTATCCCGGACGATGTGCAGGAGCTGAAGATCGGGGACACGGCTCCGGACTTCAACTTGCTGGGCATCGATGGTAAGAAGCATCGGTTGGCCGACTATAAGAGCGCCAAGATCCTGATGATCGCCTTCATCTCGAACCATTGCCCGGATTCCCATGCCGCCGAATCGCGGATGATGAAATTGCTCGCTGATTACAAGAGCAAGGGATTGGTCATGGTCGCCATCAATCCGAACAACCCGGACGGGCTGAGCATCGATGAACTGGGTTACTCGAAATACAACGACGGCTTCGACGACATGAAGAAGTATGCGAAGGATCAGGGGTTCAACTTTCCATATCTTTATGACGGCGATACGCAGGCCATCGCGAAGGCGTACGGCTGCCTGGCCACGCCGCACGTTTTCATTTTCGATGCTGAGCGCAAGCTGCGCTACAAAGGGCAGTTCGATGATTCGCGTTTTGAGAGCATCGCAACCGTAAAAACAACGGATGCGCGTAATGCTGTGGCGGTAATAATTGCTGGCAAACCCGTGCCAGTGGAAGTCACCAAACCGCATGGTTGCTCCACCAAATGGATGACGAAAAACACGCTCGTAGCGGACAAGGTGGCCAAATGGGACAGCACCCCGGTGGATGTGGAACTGATTGATACGGCCGGCGTGGCGAAGCTCCGTCAGAATGGCACCAAGAAGGTACGCCTCTTCAATGTCTGGTCCACGACGTGCCTCCCGTGCATCAAGGAGTTCCCTGAGTTGGTGACCACGGCGCGCAAATTCGGCCTGCGCGATTTCGAGATGATCACCATCAGCACGGACGATCCGGCGGATATCAAGAAGGCCAAAGCTTTCTTGGAGAAGCAGGGCGCGGGCTTGATGGACAAGCTGAAGCCTACACTCAAAGCTGAGGGGCGCACCACGAACAGCTACCTCTACACCGGGGCCGATATGGGCGAATTGATGAAAGTCCTGGACCCGGATTGGCCGGGAGCCATCCCGCATACCGTGCTGGTGTCGGCCGATGGAAAAATCGTCTGGCGTCACAATGGGCCCGTGGATGGGGACGAATTGCGCGCCAAGATATTGGAGCACATGGGGGCTTTTTACGTGCCTGCGGCTAAATAATGTCTCGATATCCGCGCGCGTCACGCCCTGAGCCTCACAATAAACGGCTAAAGTTCTCGCTATTCAAAGGGCGCATGGCGTGGCAGCATCGCCTCCATGATTCTTACGGCTGCCGAACTGGATAGTTTGGTTCAACTTCAACATCGTTCCCCGCATCAGCTTTTGGGCATGCATCCGTTGGGCGATGGCTCGGGCGTAGTCGTGCGGGCATTGATACCAGACGCGGAAAAAGTGGAGATCAGTCCCACCCACGAGAAATCCAAGCCGAAGATCACGCTCAAGCGCATCAACGAGGTCGGTTTGTTCGAGGGGGTTTCCCACAAGAGCGAGCATGTCTATGCCTATGACCTGAAGATCACGCTCAAGGACGGCAACCAGTTTTCCACCCGCGATCCTTACTCGTTTCTGCCCACCTTGGGCGAGACGGACCTGTATCTCTTCGGCCAGGGCAATGAGCGCCGCATCTATGAAAAGCTGGGCTCGCACTTGCGGACGATCGATGGCGTGAAGGGGACGAGCTTTGCCGTTTGGGCGCCGAATGCGAAGCGTGTCAGCGTGGTGGGATTGTTCAATAATTGGGATGGGCGCCGTCATCCCATGCGCATGCTGGGCGGGTCAGGCGTTTGGGAATTGTTCATTCCGGGCGTGGGCGAGGGGGACATCTACAAGTTCGAGATGCTGACCCTCCACGGCAGTGTCGTGCTGAAGACGGATCCTTTCGGCTGTCACTTCGAGCAAGCTCCGAAGAATGCTGCGGTGGTCTGGGACAATCGCAAGTTTGCCTGGACGGATGACAAGTGGCTGGCCGAGCGCAAAAAGAAGAACTGCCTGCGCGAGCCGATGAGCGTGTACGAGCTGCATCTCGGCTCATGGATGAAGAAGAGCGAGTTCGAATCGCCGGGGTATCGTGAGATCGCTGCTCCCTTGGTCGACTACCTTCGTAAGTTGAATTTCACGCACGTGGAGTTTCTGCCAGTAGCAGAGCATGCATACTATCCCTCTTGGGGTTATCAGGTCACGGGCTTTTACGCGCCGACGAGCCGCT
>CAZRGY010000549.1:0-2960 GCA_964599715.1 uncultured Verrucomicrobiota bacterium
TCGTCCCTTTGCAAGCCCCGGTAAAAACCGAAGTCACGGTGCCGGGCTCCAAGAGTATCACAAACCGTGCTCTGGTGCTGGCGGCGCTGGCGAAGGGAACGGTGACACTGGAGGGCGCACTGTGGAGCGAGGACACGCAAGTGATGGTGGAGTGTCTGCACACGCTGGGCTTTAAGGTGGAGGTGCAGACGGATCCGAATGAGTTTTGCAATCGCACCATCACAGTGGAGGGGCGGGGTGGAGTAATCCCCAAGGCGGGCACGGCCGAGAAGCCGTTGGAATTGTTCGTGGGCAATGCGGGAACGGCGGCGAGGTTTTTGGCGGCGATGGTTTGTCTGGGGCAGGGGGTGTATCGCCTCAGTGGAGTGACGCGGATGCATGAGCGGCCACAGGCTTCTTTGTTCCAAGCATTACGTCAGTTGGGTTACCGCATTGATTCAGGGAGCAATAAGTTACCGGCCATTGTCCATGGCACCGGGCCCCAAGCGGGCAGCTGTTTGGTTAGCGTGGACGAGAGTTCACAGTTTGCTTCCGCACTAATCCTGAGCGGCGAGATCGGCCAGTGGCGGGTGGATATCAAAGGCGCCAATGCGGATGAGTTGCCATATGTGGAGATGACCCGGCAATTGGTGAAGGCGTTTCCAGCGAACGGCGGGACTTTTCATATCGAACCGGATGCTTCCAGTGGGAGTTATTTTTGGGCGGCTGGGCAAACAGTTTCCTATTGGCCGACATCCGGTTGGCAGATCGACGGTGAGTTTCCGAAGTTCCTTCCGCTGAAGGATGAGATATCCCGTGAGTCGGATCTGGGCGATAGCATCATGACTGGCATTGTGCTGGCGCCATTCAAGCAATCGCCCACGAAGTTCACAGAACTCGGGCGTTTGCGCGTCCAGGAATGCGAGCGCGTTGTCGCCTTACGCACGGAGCTGACGAAGTGCGGGGCGAAGGTGATTGAAGAGGGGGATACGCTGACGGTGTATCCGTCACCACTGCACGGTGCCGAGATCGAGACCTACAACGATCATCGCATGGCGATGTGCTTTGCGGTGGTCGGCTTGCGCGTGCCGGGCATCAAGCTGCGGAATCCTTCCTGCGTGAAGAAGACCTTCCCTAATTTTTTTCAGAAGCTGGCGAAAGACCTCGGTGTGACGATTCTTGATGCCCACGGGCAGAAGCTGGGGCATGAAGATCTGTTCGCGGCGTAGGAGTTGGAGCGCGGCTTTTAAGCCGCTTCAATGTTCGAAGTGATTACAGGCCAGTTTTTATTGAGCTGTCCGAACTAAAGTAGCTTCTGGTCCAAGGTGGACTCATTTGCGCCAAGGCATTCTCAATCTTTGCTGGCTGTCGTGAGTTGAAGCGGCTTAAAAGCCGCGCCCCATCAATGTCCTTCACCATGCTTGACGGTTCCGGAGGTGATCTTCTCGATCCAGGCGAGAATCAGGGCGGAGATGATGAAGATGGTGTGGATCACCACCTGCCAGAAGACTACCTTGTGCGAGTGTTTTTCCACGTCGATGAAGGTCTTCAAAAGATGCACGGAGGAGATGCCGATGAGAGCGGTGGCCAGCTTGACCTTGAGGACACCGGCGTTCACGTGGGAGAGCCATTCCGGTTGGTCCGGGTGACCTTTCAGGTTCAGGCGCGAGACGAAAGTTTCGTAGCCACCGATGATGACCATGATAAGCAGGTTCGCGATCATCACCACGTCGATCAGTCCCAGCACGATGAGCATCACTTCGCTTTCTTGCAACTTGTGCACATCGCTCATCAGGTGCCACAGCTCCTGCATGAAGCGATAGACGTAGATGCCTTGGGCCACGATCAGACCCAGATAAAGTGGAGCCTGTAGCCAGCGGCTGAGGAATATCAGGCTGCCGAGTGTGCTTTGGAACGGTGAAGGTTTGGCCGGATTGCTCATGGGTACATTGTTCGCGCCCCGGACGTAAACCCGGGGCGCTGGTGGTGTTCAACTATTTGGGAGTAATTAGACTTTCCCGCCGTAGCTGCCGTGATCATCGGCATCCAGCAGGTCGAACCATGTATGGATATCTTCGCGTTTGGGTGCGGCCTGAGCGTGCAGGTCGTTGAAATATTGGCGGCCATCGATGTCTGATGGCGTGCGCTGTTCCTGCCAGGTGGACCAGGCGATGATAGCGGGCGGCGACGGCTTGGTGGTGCTGTTCGCGGTGATCCAATCCAAGATCTCGCCATCACCCTTGCCGGTGGCCAGCTCCGTTTTCAAAGCTTCGTGGTCGATGCCAGCGAACTCAAAGAAACGCTGATCCAGCGGGCAGTTGTAATGATACTCACCGGTCTTGCCGGCCAGGGCCGCGCGGCCTTTGTCCAGCAAGCGGGGGAGGATGACATAGCCGCCGAGCCGCACGCGCGGACTGCGCGGCGGACGTTGTGTAAGGTCAGTATTGCTCATGCGGCCCGCAATATAGCTCAGATCACGATCGGTGCCACTGACATGAAAGCCGGCAGATAATCGTGCTTGCGACCCTTGGTGTTGGGCGCTTTTTCTTTCGCCGCTTTTGGCTGTTGCACCTGCTTCTTCTCCGGGCGTGGGCCGGGCTTCTTGGCGGTCTCGATGATGCCGCTGGCAAACTCGATGACGTGGCCTTGATGGATGAGCCAGTGCAGGTCTTGCGTGATGGCCTTCTGCTCCGGCGTCAGCTCGGTTTCGACCGGTGCCGCGGGGACAGGGACAGCCGCTTTGACTTCTTCGCCTTCAGCCGGGGCTGCAGCGGCTTCCGTTGCGGGAGCGGGCGCCGTTGCTACTGGGGCAGCAGGTGCTGCCGGGGCCGGAGCCAAGGCATCATACACCTTGCGGCGCGTGCACTTGGGCGTCTTGTCGATGAATTCGATGATGCTCTTGATGCTGTCCGAGACCGGCGTCACCGCCAGATCCAGATAGTGCGGACGGGCGACGGCCACGTGGGTGACGGTCTTGTCCA